>NZ_JAIHBA010000070.1:0-4451 GCF_019718735.1 Pseudomonas sp. RIT778
GAACTCAGGCTTTGGTCATCCTCGCCCGTAAGCTTTGCCGGGTGGCATTCGCCCTCATGAAAAATCAGAGCGAATACCAACCGAATCTAAGATTGCAGGGTTCCCCTGCAACATAGAATCTCCCACAGGGTTCTCTGGTGCACACAGGATTTGTGCTCGCTATTGATACCTGTGGGAGCGGCGGTGCGACGATTCGACTTGCCCGCGAAGGCGATAGCTCAAGCGCCGAGGCGCTTAAGGTTTGTCCTTCACCGTGTCGGCGACTTGGGGCACTTGCGGCAACGCCGCACCTTTTGGCCAGAGCATCCAGATCTGCCCTTGCTGCTTCATGTCGCCGGCCAGTTGCCCGGCGGCATCGCCGGTGCCCCAGAACAGATCCGCACGAACTTCGCCGGCAATCGCGCCGCCGGTGTCTTGCGCAGCCACCGGGCGTACCAGTGCCGTGCCGTCCGGGCGGGTGGTCGACAGCCACAACAGGCTGCCCAGCGGAATCACCTTGCGATCCACCGCCGCGCTGTAACCGGCGGTCAGCGGCACATTCAGCGAGCCGCGCGGGCCTTCGTTGCTGTCCGGGTTGCGGGTGAAGAACACGTAGCTCGGGTTGCTCGCCAGCAGTTCCGGAATGCGCGACGGGTTGGCCTTGGCCCAGTTGCTGATCGCTCCCATGGTCACTTCTTCTTTTTTCAACTCGCCCTGTTCCACCAGCCAGCGGCCGATCGGCCTGTACGGATGACCGTTCTGGTCGGCGTAGGCGATGCGTAGCTGGCGACCGTCATCGGTCTGGATCCGCCCCGAACCCTGAATCTGCAGAAATTGCAGGTTCATCGGATCGGTCAGCCACGCCACGACCGGCGCCTTGACGCCCTGGCTTTCGATGGTTGCCGCATCGTCGTAAGGCTTGAGCACACGACCTTCGAGGCGGCCGCGCAGGCGCTTGCCTTTCAGCTCCGGGTAAATGCTGTCCAGCGACACAATGATCATGTCTTCGGGCACGCCGTACACCGGCACGTTGGCGGTGGCGGTTTGCGTCAGGCTGCCGGGGTAGACCGGTTCGTAATAGCCGGTGATCAGACCGTTGGGGTTGTCGTTCTCGGCGCGCAGACCGAACACGTCGAGGTTCTGCTTGAGGAAGGCGCGGATGTCGCCGGCTTTTTGCGGCACGTTGGCGGCTGCCGCACAGGTCGCGCCCCAGACCGGGTCAGCCTTGAGCCGGGTGCAGGCGCTGCGCCACGAACCGAAACCGGCCACCAGGTCGCTATCGGACACTGCCGGCAGGGCTTCCCAGGTGGCGCTGGAATACGTGGCCAGGGCGTGGGTTTTCGGCTTGGCGCTGTCGCCACCGGTGCAGCCGGCGAGGATTGCCAGCAGCGGGAGGGTCGCGATAAGCGGATGACGCCAGGCCTTGAAACGGCTGTTCATGGAGAATTTCCTATGCCGGTTGCAGAAGTGCTCCATGCGCTCAAGCAACCCTTATTGTTAATAGGGCTATTGGTGTTTGGCGGTGACCCGAGGATACTGGCCGCCGATTTCCGTGACCTGAAGCCACCATGACTCTTAAAAGAATTTCTGTTGTATTGCTGGCCTGTCTGACCTTGTCCGCCTGTGGCGGTGTCGACCCGAACTCCCCGCTGGGTCAGCGCAAGGCGATCTTCAAGCAGATGCTCAAGACCGGCGAAGACCTGGGTGGCATGCTGCGCGGACGCATTGCCTTCGACGGGCCGAAATTTGCGGAAGGTGCGGTCAAGCTCGATGCGTTGTCCCATGAGCCGTGGAAGCATTTCCCGCAGGTGCGCGAAGAAGATCACACCAGCGCCAAGGACGATGTCTGGCAGAAACAGGCCCGCTTCCAGGAAATGGCCCGCACCCTTGAAACGGCCACCGGTGAACTGGTGATCGCCAGCAAGGTTCAACCCTACAAGGCCAGTAACCTGGGGCCGGCCGTGCAGAAAGTCGAAGATGCCTGCAGTGCCTGCCACAAAGAGTTTCGCGACCACTGATGTTCAAGGGATCACAGCTTGGCCGTGATCCCCGGCTTTCTCACTTGTCGAGTTCGTCCAGCGCGTCCTGCAATTCCTTGCGCGATTCGGCGAGCTTGTTCTTGCGCTTGTCGATCTTCTCCGGATCGCCTTTCTTCATGGCCTTGTCCAGATCAGCCTGACGCTTGCTCACTTCGTGCTTGGCGTCGAGCACCTTGTTTTCGCGTTCTTTCTTCAGGCCGGCGTCGGTGCAGTGTTCGGTGACTTCGCGCAGGGCGGTTTCGAGGCCGGCCTGCTGGTCGGCGTTGCCGCGGGACTTGGCCTGTTCGATCTGGTTGACGATGCCCTGCTTCTTGGCGGCACAACCGGTCAGGCCCGGCGCGTCTTCGTCGGCCATCACGGGGGCGGCGAGGACTGCGCAGAAAGACAGCAGGGCGAGCGGTGCGAGAAATTTCATAAAAGCTCCATGTGCAAAGGCAATCGGGTCGGTGAAGCACTGCGCTGTTGGAGCGCTCCGGCGGACATTGGGTTCCCGGCGGGCCGGGGATCGCGTGTTCAGAAGCCGTCGACGCCGGCGGCTTGCAAGGTTTCACTCAGGGCCAGTACCTGCGGGTCACGAAAAAAGGCGCTCAATTGCGCCGCGCGACCCGGGCCGATTCCGGCTTCTGCCTGCCATTGTTCGGTGTTGCGTTGTGCCAGCGTCTGCCATGAATCGGCGAGTGTTGCCTGACCGGTCGGTGGCAGCCCCAGGGCTTTGAGCCACTGCAGGAACGGCCGTTGGCGGGCGCTGTGAAAACTGTGCAGCAGGCGGGCACTGCTGCGCTCGCCGAGACCGGCAATGTTAGCAAGCTCCGGCCCGTCGAGGGTCAACCAATCCAGCAGGCTGTTCAGGCGGCCTGTTTCCAGAAGTTTCTCCCAGGTGCCGCGACCGACATGGGGCAGGGCCAGCCCCTGCTTGCCGCTGAGCCAGGTCAGGCGCGCGAGGAACTGACTCTCGCAGCCCGGCGTCGGTTGCCAGCAGCTCAGGGCGTGAAAGTCGCTGGCGAGCGGAATGGTCAGATCGGCGCGTTCGGTACTGCGCAGCACCACGCTGTCAAGGCGCGGAATCGTCAGCCCGGCCAGGCTGATTGCGACCTGATCGCCGGGGCGAATGTCCAGCTCCTGCCAACGCCTGAGCGAACTGACGCTGACCCGTTTGATCTGCCGGTCATCGAGCATCACCGGCGACAGTTCGAGCACTGGTGTAATGCGCCCGGTGCGGCCGATCTTGAAGTTCACCTTGCGCACATCGGCCAGCGCCTGGGCGAAAGGGTACTTCCAGGCGACAGCCCAGTAGGGCGGACGGGCCTGCCAGCGCTCCGCCGGTGGCCGCAGGCTCTGACGCAGGACGACCCCATCCGTGGCGAATGGCAGTGGCGAGCGATACCAGTGATCGCGCCAGTGTTGCGCTTCGTTCAGGCTGGCGACGGCCTGGCTGTAGGGTTCCGTGGTAGGAAAACCGAATTGCGCCAGAGCGGCGATCCGCTCGGGTAATTCGTTCGGCCCTTGCGGCCAGTCCCAGACAAACAGCCCGATGCCGGCGGCGTGTTCCGCGTCGAGATCCTTGCGCCCCAGCAGCCCGGCCACGGTGGCGCGGGCGTTGGCGCTGCCGGCAAGTGCTTGTTTATGTCCGCTCAAGCGCCAATAGAGTTCGCCTTGCACCAGCAGATCCTGCGGTTGCGTCAGCTGTTGCGGAATGGCTCCGATCTTTTTTGCTGAAGTCGTCCAGTCCTGCCCGCGAACTCCATCCCCGCGACTGATCGCCTGATGCAGTCGACCGTCGCGATAGATCAGGGTCACCGCTACGCCATCGATCTTGGGTTGTACCCAGACGCTTTGGCGGTCGCGTAACCAGGTGGCGATGTCCGCCGCATCGTGAAGTTTATCCAGGCCGGTGTGTGCGACAGGGTGCGCAACCGGGCCGGATGCGGTGCGCAACGGCTCGGGCGGTGAGTGAAGTTTGAAGCACCGGCGCCATTGGTTCAGGCGCAGGCGGGACTGATCGTAGAGCTCATCCGCGATCACCGAGCGGCCTTCGCGATGATAGGCGTCGTCCCAGCGATCGATCTGTTGTTGCAGGGCGGCGACTTCGCTTGATGCCCGGGCGGCGGCCCAGTCGGGGCAGTCGGCAGCGAAGGTGTTGAGGTGGAAAAACGGCAGGAAAAACAGAATCAGGCGAAATGTGGCAAGCATTGTGAGCGTCCTTGCTCAGGGAGAAACTTGAAGGCTAGGCGAGGATCCGTTCTTGAGAGAGGTGGGTGTTTTGCGAGCTGTTTCCATTCTGAATGTGGTGTCGCTGATTCGGGCCTCTTCGCGAGCAAGCTCGCTTGTATGTTTAGACTTGAAGGGGTGGGCGGGACTAAAAGCTCGATTCCGACTCTAGCCAGTACGGACCGTGGGAGACTTCTCGTCCCGCCCTTTCTACCTAAAGCGCCG
>NZ_JAIHBA010000071.1:0-1992 GCF_019718735.1 Pseudomonas sp. RIT778
TTCCGGCGCCAATATCAACTTCGACAGCTTGCGCCATGTCGCCGAACGAGCGGCGGCGTGCGGCGTTGTGGCTTGAAGTTACTCGGGAATGGCCACGCCAATCTTGTCCGAGGCCGACCAGATGCGGAAGCGCACTTCGACGTCCTGCGGTGCGTAGATCACGATCGGCAGCTTGCTGTTGTAGCGCACGGTGAAACCGTCACCGATCACCGGTACGAACGCGCGTTTTTTCTGGGTGCCGGGTGGGCAGGCCATCAGCGTGCTCATCGGGCCGCTGACTTTTTCCAGGCGGTAGAACGGATAGCCCCAGCCTTCGAGGTTTTTCTCTTCGAGGGTGCCGCCCAGACGCTGGCGGTTGCAGTCGACTTCGAGGGTCTTGCCGGCGAGGATTTCGACTTTGAAGTTTTCTTCCTGGGCTTGTTGAGGCAGATGGATGACCTGGCGCGTGAAGCCCGCTTCGGCCTTCGGATAGGGCGCGGTGTCTTCAAGCTTGGCGGCGTGGGCGAGGGTGGACAGGCTGGCGAGCATCAGGCCGGCGGTCGCGTAAACAGTGAAATTTCCCATTGAAGCCTCCTGGCGGGTGTACGTTGGTTGACGGGCATTTTCACTGTCAAAGGCGATGAAAGCAAACCGCCAGCCGCATGCAAATTGCAGTGCCTGCACGATCGAATCTTGCATTTTGCAACTGACGAGTGGCCTGCCTTTTTGCCAAGCCATTGATTTGCAAGGAGGTGAATGCAACCTGATGAAAGGCACGTTTTATGCGTTGATTTGGTGCAGCGCACCGAGTTCGGGCGCCTACACTCCAATGGGCATTTCGCAGTACAGCCGCTTGTCACAACCCAAGGATTCAGCGGGGACACACCCGTGGGAACCGTGGCAACGGTCGACGTGAATACTTGATTGGCAGTCTCACAGTAAGGAGAGGTTTCGCCATGTTTCTGTCTGCCTTGGAACTCCGCAACATCATTGAAAGCAGCTTTCTACCGAAACGCTGCCAGTGCACGCTGTCCCCGGATCTGTCGATGACCGTCAAGGTGTATGGCGATCACCAGACCGATCAGGTTGAGCTGCAGGTGAGTGGCATCGATGCCAGTCATTTGAACAGCTGTCGCGAAATCAACGGCCTGATCGCCGGGTTGCGCTCGGATCTTGCGCAACAAACGGCAACCCATCATTCAGTGCCGCGATCCCGAGTCGTCTAACCGACTGTTTCACCCAGTTCGACCGTCACGCGCCGGGCCTGCAAGAAGCCAAGGCCCAGCGCGAACTCGACCAGCACCGCGAGCAGAATCCCGGGGCCGGCATGGCCGTTAAGCCATTCAGCAAACCCCAGCACGGCCAGGCCAAAACAGCCGACGATAAAGCCGTTGCTGAGCGCATTGCGCGCGATCGACACAGGCGCGTTGCGCACCAGATAAAACATCACCCCCAACGCCGCAAACAGCACCGCGCTGCGCCGTGCGACGAATCCGGCTGCCTCCGAATACTCGATGCTCCAGATTGCCAGCAACATCTGTGGTGCCAGACCCCACGCCAGCGAAAGCAGAAAACACAGAGAGAAGGTGAGGGTCGACAACGTGCGGAACGACAACTGCATGGCGAATCCTTGCGGCAGTGAGGAGGGCCCCGAGCATACCCTTCGAGACCCGTACTCGCATACCGCAAAGCCGCAAATCAGAGCTTTCTGTCAGTTCTGGAAGTTGCATGCGTCAGATAATTTCCGGTAACTGATTTCTTCCGGTTTCCCGGTGTTGTCGAGGTACTTCATGTCGGCGGTGATGACCTTGCACTCCTGCGTCTGCGGCTCGGTCAGGGAAACCACTTTGGCGACTTGCAGCGGCATGCCGTATTCATAGGGAACAGCCTGGGCCAGCCCGGCAAACGCGGTGCAGGCGAGGGCGGTGGTGAGCAGGAACGGACGAATTTTCATGATGGACTCCGGTGCGACGGAAATTGAGTTCGGCTTGTTGCAAGCCAAACCTGCCGCAC
>NZ_JAIHBA010000071.1:2092-4158 GCF_019718735.1 Pseudomonas sp. RIT778
GCCTGGGCCAGCCCGGCAAACGCGGTGCAGGCGAGGGCGGTGGTGAGCAGGAACGGACGAATTTTCATGATGGACTCCGGTGCGACGGAAATTGAGTTCGGCTTGTTGCAAGCCAAACCTGCCGCACTCGGCGTCAGCCTGGGGCTGAGGGTGTGCGGTTCAGTAGAGTTTTTGACCGCGGCGTTAAGCGATGGTTAACCGGGCTGAACGCCGGCTGTCTGGGCGGGGATTGTTTCGTGGGGGAGTCTCGGCGGATTCCTACAAGGGTGGATGCCTTGTCTGCTTTCGGGGGCTGGAGTGGGGCGGTTAAGGTTTGGCGTCGCTGCAAAATCAGCGGCTTAGGTTTGGTCACCTAACGTAATCACCTGTGCATGTGTGCCATTATTCGCCCCGACGGACATTCGTGTCCGTGGAGTGCATTGCTGTGGCGGCTGTGTACAGGGTCGCCTTCGGGCGAGCCGAGTCAGGTGGTTCTCGGTTGACCAAGCCTGTTCACAGTCCGCCTCCCCATCGTTTGGTCACGGTGCTGGCGGTTACTTTCAAGCTGCCTTGAGTAATTCCAATGCCAATCCTGAAATTAAGCTCCGCCCGCTATCTCCCGCTCAACAGCGGCGTCACCGACAGCGCACCGCTGGTCATCGACACCCAAGCCAACCCGAAAGACCTCTTCGAAGCCGCCGTGCAACGCATCCGCGCCGCTGCCGACCTGCTCGAAACCCTGCACTGCCTGTGCTTCAAACACGCCGATGTCCAGGACATTCCCCACATCACCCATGCGCTGTACCTGCTGACGCAGGATGGCAGCGATTTGCTGCAGGTTGCGCAGCAGAGAATGTTGAACTGGCAGGCGCCGGTTTGATGGTTTGAAAAGCGGCCTGGTATTCACGGGCAGAAGCATTATCTGCCCGTGATGCTGTTGGAGGCTTTCGATGAGCTAAAGGCGAGGCTCTTCATCCGGGACTGGATCATTTATGAAATCAAAGATATCCAAACTAGTCTGTCAGGGGGCAATTTGAGCCTAACCTTAGACTATCCTTACTTCGACTCTAAGCGCCTGACGATTGCGTCGATGGCTTACGCATCGTTTGCTCCATGTAGTCTGGCGACATTCCTTTAGTCTTTGTCAAATCAGGAATATCGAACTCTCGAACAAGGAAATATTTTATTGTGCTCGGGGATTGCGTCATATTGTTTATCATGAATCTATCACTCAGATAGAGCTCCAGAAGATCTTCGATGTCGAAGCTGAGGCCCTTTGGTTGCGGGGCAAACCATTCATCCAATAATGCCTTTTCTGATTTCGAAGCAAGTCCGATGCGCAGACGTTTGGCTTCTCTATCAACTTCCTCAAGCCAACCAAGCTCAGCGCGAAGACTTTCTTTGCTCTCACGTGTCTGTTTTAGAGACGTATCACGCTTTTTGGCTTGAGCTTCGGTTTCGCTACCCATTCCTAACATGCGCTTGAAAGATCCATTTTCACCGAAAACCGGTCGCTCCAAACGCTCTTCTTCCTCGGAATAAGCACGGTGTTGCTCACTGTACAACTCCCACAGCCCGCGAAGTCTTTGAATATAAAGACGGCGATGGGCGAGAAAGGCATCGGCAGAAACTTTTTTATTGCCAGCCTTGGAAATGTATCGATTACTCGCCTCAATGGCGCTTGTGCCATTAATGTGGTCGTGTAACTCGAAGAAACTGGACACGTATCTATCTTTTTCCTGGAGCTTTGCCATCGAAGGGAAGGGAACTCCGGCACTGTAGGCTGCGCGGTACATATCGTGCAGAGCTGCCATGTGTAGTTCGCGACTGTGAGGGGTACTGTCTTTTTTTAGTCCTCCCCCTACATCAAAACTTGTTCCTGGAACCAAGCGCTCTTCCCAGCGCGGGGTAAGTGATCCAGTGCCAATCAGTCGAGCACGCCTGTTATCCCTGCATTCATGAGCAGCAACTAGATGAAGGGCTGATTTTACAGGGCCCGGCAGACACTCTCCGTCATCGACTTTATTGGAGATTGGCAGCAAAAAATCAAGAACGACAGATGCTTCCATGCTTCTATCGACCGCATC
>NZ_JAIHBA010000072.1:0-3555 GCF_019718735.1 Pseudomonas sp. RIT778
ATCGCCCTCATAGGCTTTACGGGCAGCCGCTTCAGCCTTGACCGGATCGGTCTGGGCCAGCCATGCAAAAGCCGTTTTCACCGCGACCGGAAGTGGCTGGCGCATGCCCGTCTGCCAGGCGAGCAGCAGATCCTCGAGAATTCGCCCCGCTCGAGTCTGTTCCAGAGGTTCAAGAAGGAGCGTGTCATCACTCGCCACCAGTGCGGTCGTCAGGGAGAGTCCACTGGCGCACGCGACGAGATGGCTGACCCAGGGCTTGGTCATGCGATGCCATTTGCGGCTCTTGATCGAGCCTATGCTGTTGGGGATTGTTGTGACCGACAGTACGCCGCCATCGGCGCGCCGGTGCAAACCGCCTAGCCATCCTTCAAGGCGCAGTTCCTGCCATTCAAAATTGATCGGTAGCGCGTTGGTTAGCGGTGTTGGCCATAACGCCAACAGCTGTTGATATCGTTGCAACAAGTCTGGCAAAGGCTCGATCAACTCTCGTTGAAGGCATTCACCGAACCCGGCCATGGGCAGCAGTCCGCTGTTCTGCAGGCGTCGGGCTTGAGACTCGAGCGCCTGATCAACATTGTTCGGGTGTCTCAAGGCTGCCCCGAGCAAGCTGTCGCTGAGCATGTATCGCTGCAACGCATCCAGCACAAAGGGTTCCTCGTCAGCCTGAGGTACCTGCGCCGCTTCAAAGTAAACCTTGAGTCGCTGAGTGAAAAAGTGTCGAACCGGATTGCGCAGGAAGTCCTGCAGCAGCTCCAGACTCAACGGTTCCTCCTGAACATGGGGGGCAAGCATTGTTGCGACGTCATTCTGCTCGTGATGCTGATGCAGCACTTGCCATTCGCTGGCATAGCTGAACAGTTTGTCTTCCTCATGGAAGTAGCGCGAACTGAATGGCTGCAACGGATGCTCCTGAGTCATGGCAATCAGAAGATCTTCGTTGTCGTCGACCGATCGCCATCCATTGGCGAGATGATCGCGCAACTGGCCGATCAACACAGAGGCTGGCCGCTCGCTGTTGTCGCGAATGCTGCGGCCCACCCAACTGATGTAGAGCTGGTGACGGGCGGACAAGAGCGCTTCGAGCAGAAGATAGCGATCATCCTCCCGACGGGATCGATCTCCCGGCCGGTAGTCGCAGCCCATGAGATCGAAGTCCAGCGGCGGTTGAGCGCGTGGATAATCGCCATCGTTCATGCCCAACAGGCAAACCAGCCTGAACGGGATCGCGCGCATCGGCATCAGCGTGCAAAAGTTCACGGCTCCCGCCAGGAAGCGCTGCGACAGACGCCCCTGATCCAGCCCCGCCAGCCAGGCCTCACGGACGACGGTCAGTGGCAGCTCGTCCAGCAGACCGACGGCCTCGCAGGTTTCCAGCCAGGTTTCGCGCAACTCCTCGAGCTGAGCCAGCAGGTAGTCGTCATGCTCATCTTCGGGTTTGAAAAACAGCTGCATCAACGCCTGAAGCCGATATCCCCATTCCTGTGGTTGCGCGGGTTTCATCAGTTGCTGATGCGAAAGCTCCAGTGCATCCAGCAACGCTACCAACGGGCCGATCAACGCGGCATCGAGACCACCGATTTCATCGTAGGGTTCGATATCCCCACAGGCTCCGGAACTGCCGACGGCATAGCCGAGCAGCATCCGACGCAGGCCGAAGCGCCAACTGTTTTGCTCCAGTTCGTCGGGCAACCCCAGTTCGGCCCGTTGCCCGGCATCGATGCCCCAACGTACGCCGGCCCCTTCGATCCAGCGATGCAGAGTCGGCAAGTCTCGCTCCTGCACACCAAACCTGGCGCGTAACGCAGGAACGTCGAGCAGGTCGAGAATTTCACTGACGGGGAAACGACTGTCCGGCAGCTTGAGCAAATGCTCGACAGCGATCAGTAATGGATCCCGTCCGCGCTGCCCCTGATCGGCCATGGTGAAAGAAATGAAGCGTGGATCCTGACGATCCAGTTGCCCAAATACGGCGCGGATATGCGGCGCATAACTATCGATGTCAGGCACCATCACGATCACATCGCGAGGGCGTAATTGAGGGTTGGCACTGAAACGGGCCAGGAGCTGGTCGTGGAGAATCTCCACTTCGCGCTGGGCGCTATGAGCTATGTGAAAGCGGATCGAATCGTCTTGAGTCAGATCGACTGCCGGCCAGAGCGTTCGAGTCTCGCTGAGCGGCCGCAGCTCCAGAATGTCGTCCTGTAACTGATTCAGCATGTTCTTCGGCTGGTTTTCGCTGAACAGATCGATACGTCCGTTGCGAAATGCTGCGCGATAGCTGTCCGGCTCGTCGTAGCTGTCGAGAAGGTTGATGTAATCGCGACCTTGCTTACCCCACGCTGCGAGGAGCGGGTGAGCATGTTGGTGGAGCGATTCCGAATCCAGCACCACAGGCATGCCGTTTTTTCGGGCCTGCCGCTTGTACTGATGACGCAAGAGATCCTTGTCGGCAACGATATCGGCCCAGTGATAACGACAGGGGTTATGGACGCACAATAAAACCTGGCTGAAACGAGACAACCCGGCCAATGCTTCCAGTACCTGGGCGGGCAACGAGGAAATTCCGAAAACGATCACTCGCTGGGGAAGTCCGGTCGGTGCGCGTTCAAGACTGTTGATGCGCTCCATGAACCGCTGGTGCACGCCCGCGCGACTCTGGGCCATGCCTTGCTCGCCCACATCGTCCAGCAGAGCGCGCCACAATTCTGCCTGCCAGCAACTGGTCGGTGAGAGCGGCTTCGCTTCACCTCTTACATTTCGGAGTTGATGATGCCCCTCTGCCCAGTCCTCAAGCCAATCAGCGCGGTAAACCTGGTATTGGTCGAAGAGGTCTGCCAGACGTTCGGACAACTGGTAGCGTTTGCGTAGATCGGTGTCATGGGTGAGGAAGCGCTGTAGCGGTTCGAAATGCGGTCGGGTGATGACCTGTGGCAACAGGCGCATCAGACGCCAGGTCAACGGTGCCTTATCGAGCAGCGACTTTGCCGGAATGTCCTCTCGTCCCAGAACCATCCGGTAAAGCTGCCACATGAAACTGCCCGGCAGTTGCACATCAATAGCGGCGGCGATACCACAGCCGCCGGAGTCGTCCTCTTCAGGATCCTCAGCCAGTGCCAGCTTGAGCCATTGAGCGATGCCGTTGCTCTGTACAAGCGCGATTTCGTTCTCCAAGGGAGCCAGTGGATAGCGCCGCATGATGCTGATCACAAGGCTGCGCAGTTCATCCAGGCTGTTGCTCTGAACGACCATGAATGCAGCGTTGAGGGACTGGGTGTCCGGCATGAAGGCTTCCTTGGAAAAGTACAAAAGCTAGGGCTGAACCTTAGCATTGTCGGCAGGCGACGACAGCCGCAAGGCGGCTGAGAATGCTGTAAGAACTTTCCTGCGGGCAAAACAAAACCCCAACTGCTTTCGCAATTGGGGTTTCTGAATTTAATCTTGACGATGACCTACTCTCACATGGGGAAACCCCACACTACCATCGGCGATGCATCGTTTCACTTCTGAGTTCGGGATGGGATCAGGTGGTTCCAACGCTCTATGGTCGTCAAGAAA
>NZ_JAIHBA010000073.1:0-2652 GCF_019718735.1 Pseudomonas sp. RIT778
ACGGGGACTAGCCCTTAAGTGGCTTTGAGATTAGCGGAACGCTCTGGAAAGTGCGGCCATAGTGGGTGATAGCCCTGTACGCGAAAATCTCTTAGTCATGAAATCGAGTAGGACGGAGCACGAGAAACTTTGTCTGAATATGGGGGGACCATCCTCCAAGGCTAAATACTACTGACTGACCGATAGTGAACTAGTACCGTGAGGGAAAGGCGAAAAGAACCCCGGAGAGGGGAGTGAAATAGATCCTGAAACCGTATGCGTACAAGCAGTGGGAGCAGACTTTGTTCTGTGACTGCGTACCTTTTGTATAATGGGTCAGCGACTTATTTTCAGTGGCGAGCTTAACCGAATAGGGGAGGCGTAGCGAAAGCGAGTCTTAATAGGGCGTCTAGTCGCTGGGAATAGACCCGAAACCGGGCGATCTATCCATGGGCAGGTTGAAGGTTAGGTAACACTGACTGGAGGACCGAACCGACTACCGTTGAAAAGTTAGCGGATGACCTGTGGATCGGAGTGAAAGGCTAATCAAGCTCGGAGATAGCTGGTTCTCCTCGAAAGCTATTTAGGTAGCGCCTCATGTATCACTGTAGGGGGTAGAGCACTGTTTCGGCTAGGGGGTCATCCCGACTTACCAAACCGATGCAAACTCCGAATACCTACAAGTGCCGAGCATGGGAGACACACGGCGGGTGCTAACGTCCGTCGTGAAAAGGGAAACAACCCAGACCGTCAGCTAAGGTCCCAAAGTTATGGTTAAGTGGGAAACGATGTGGGAAGGCTTAGACAGCTAGGAGGTTGGCTTAGAAGCAGCCACCCTTTAAAGAAAGCGTAATAGCTCACTAGTCGAGTCGGCCTGCGCGGAAGATGTAACGGGGCTCAAACCATACACCGAAGCTACGGGTATCACGTAAGTGATGCGGTAGAGGAGCGTTCTGTAAGCCTGTGAAGGTGAGTTGAGAAGCTTGCTGGAGGTATCAGAAGTGCGAATGCTGACATGAGTAACGACAATGGGTGTGAAAAACACCCACGCCGAAAGACCAAGGTTTCCTGCGCAACGTTAATCGACGCAGGGTTAGTCGGTCCCTAAGGCGAGGCTGAAAAGCGTAGTCGATGGAAAACAGGTTAATATTCCTGTACTTCTGGTTATTGCGATGGAGGGACGGAGAAGGCTAGGCCAGCTTGGCGTTGGTTGTCCAAGTTTAAGGTGGTAGGCTGGAATCTTAGGTAAATCCGGGATTCCAAGGCCGAGAGCTGATGACGAGTTGCCTTTAGGCGACGAAGTGGTTGATGCCATGCTTCCAAGAAAAGCTTCTAAGCTTCAGATAACCAGGAACCGTACCCCAAACCGACACAGGTGGTTGGGTAGAGAATACCAAGGCGCTTGAGAGAACTCGGGTGAAGGAACTAGGCAAAATGGCACCGTAACTTCGGGAGAAGGTGCGCCGGTGAGGGTGAAGCACTTGCTGCGTAAGCCCACGCCGGTCGAAGATACCAGGCCGCTGCGACTGTTTATTAAAAACACAGCACTCTGCAAACACGAAAGTGGACGTATAGGGTGTGACGCCTGCCCGGTGCCGGAAGGTTAATTGATGGGGTTAGCTAACGCGAAGCTCTTGATCGAAGCCCCGGTAAACGGCGGCCGTAACTATAACGGTCCTAAGGTAGCGAAATTCCTTGTCGGGTAAGTTCCGACCTGCACGAATGGCGTAACGATGGCGGCGCTGTCTCCACCCGAGACTCAGTGAAATTGAAATCGCTGTGAAGATGCAGTGTATCCGCGGCTAGACGGAAAGACCCCGTGAACCTTTACTATAGCTTTGCACTGGACTTTGAATTTGCTTGTGTAGGATAGGTGGGAGGCTTTGAAGCGTGGACGCCAGTTCGCGTGGAGCCATCCTTGAAATACCACCCTGGCAACTTTGAGGTTCTAACTCAGGTCCGTTATCCGGATCGAGGACAGTGTATGGTGGGTAGTTTGACTGGGGCGGTCTCCTCCTAAAGAGTAACGGAGGAGTACGAAGGTGCGCTCAGACCGGTCGGAAATCGGTCGTAGAGTATAAAGGCAAAAGCGCGCTTGACTGCGAGACAGACACGTCGAGCAGGTACGAAAGTAGGTCTTAGTGATCCGGTGGTTCTGTATGGAAGGGCCATCGCTCAACGGATAAAAGGTACTCCGGGGATAACAGGCTGATACCGCCCAAGAGTTCATATCGACGGCGGTGTTTGGCACCTCGATGTCGGCTCATCACATCCTGGGGCTGAAGCCGGTCCCAAGGGTATGGCTGTTCGCCATTTAAAGTGGTACGCGAGCTGGGTTTAGAACGTCGTGAGACAGTTCGGTCCCTATCTGCCGTGGACGTTTGAGATTTGAGAGGGGCTGCTCCTAGTACGAGAGGACCGGAGTGGACGAACCTCTGGTGTTCCGGTTGTCACGCCAGTGGCATTGCCGGGTAGCTATGTTCGGGAAAGATAACCGCTGAAAGCATCTAAGCGGGAAACTTGCCTCAAGATGAGATCTCACTGGAACCTTGAGTTCCCTGAAGGGCCGTCGAAGACTACGACGTTGATAGGTTGGGTGTGTAAGCGCTGTGAGGCGTTGAGCTAACCAATACTAATTGCCCGTGAGGCTTGACCATATAACACCCAAGCAAT
>NZ_JAIHBA010000074.1:0-2477 GCF_019718735.1 Pseudomonas sp. RIT778
TGCTCGCCATCGAGTTCCGACGCGGCCTGCTGCAACAACTCCGACAGGTGCAACAGGTTGGTCAGCACCCGTTCACCATCACTGCGGGCAATGAGCATCTGCGGCAGTTGAAAGTCGTGCAGCAGGCGCCGCAACATCGGCAGCACCCCTTGCTTGCGCCAGAGCTCGCGATAACCGCGAAACTGCATGACCCGGGTTTCCCAGACCAGTTCGTCCTGATTCAGACGCTCCAGCTCAGCCAGCGGCAGGTTCAGTGTGATGCACGCCAGCGCCGCTTTCAGGGAGCGTTCGACATCCGGCTCGGCGCACGCCTTGAGCCACGACAGCAGGTCATGGGCTTCCTGAGCGGCAAAGACCGAGTCCTTGTCCGACAGGTAAACGCTGCGGACTCCGCGCGCTGCGAGCTCACCGCGTACCGCCTGCGCCTCTTTACCGTCGCGAACCAGGATCGCAATGTCCGCTGGCCGCAGCCCACGCCAATCCTTGTCTTCCTGCGCAAACCCGGCGCGACCGGTTTGCCCCCCATTAAGCAGAGACGTGATCTCACTGGCGCAGGCCGCCGCCAACTGCTGGCGATAAACTGCCCCGGACAGTGGCTTGTCGGTGGATAAATGCCAGATGTTCAGCGCTGGCACATCCAGCCCGGATACCTGCAAATGTTCTTTACGCCCCTGAGCCTTCACAGGCTGGAACGGCACCGGGTTTTCGCCGTCTTTCTCTCGGAACAGAAATGCTCCGCGCCCTTGCTCACGGGACTCGGCACGTTCGAAAACATGGTTGACCGCACTGACCATCCCGTGACTGGAACGGAAGTTCGTGCCCAGGGTATGCAGGCGTCCGGTTGTAGCCTGGCGGGCTCGCAGATAGGTGTAGATATCCGCGCCACGGAAGGCATAGATCGCCTGCTTGGGGTCGCCAATCAGGAACAGCCCGGTCTCGGGATTATCCTCTTCAATGCGATAGATGCTTTCGAAGATCCGGTACTGCACCGGATCCGTGTCCTGGAACTCATCGATCAGAGCGACCGGGAACTGCTCGCGGATTAGCGTGGCGAGACGTTCCCCACCATCGGATTGCAGGGCAGCATCCAGACGCAACAGCATGTCGTCGAAACCCATTTCGGCCCGACGGCGCTTCTCGTCTTCAAAGCGGGCACCAACCCATTTGGCAGCATGCTGCAGCACGGCCGCATCGGGCGTCGGCAAATTGTCGAGGCTCGACTTGAGCACAGGCATGGCATCCAGGCCCGGGTGACTCGGCGGCTCGCCCTTCCAGGCTTCAGCCATGCCCTCCGGCGTGAGCCTGGCGAACCCGGTGCCGATATCCAGTTGCTCGAGCGACTCGTCCTCGGCCCAGGCCTTGAGCTTTTCGAACCAGGGTTCGAAATAGCGGGCCTGCATCTTGCGCCCGTCCACGGTTTTGTTGGCGACGCCCTGATGGCAGATGGCGAGTAACTCATCAGCCCACTGCCGCCATGGCCCCTTCAACTCCACCAATGCCGCACGGCGTTCCTGCAGGCAGTCTTCGATCAGCTCGGATGGCGTCTTTTCTGAATCCCCTTCGCGCTCGGTGCCAAACAGCCCACGCACACGCGGCAACAGGGCCGCCGGCCCTCCCCAGTGGCTGCGAACCCAGTTCAAGGCATCGCCCTGCATCGGATAGCAAAACAGCCGCCAATAATCGCGCAGCACTTCGCCGAGCAGGTCGCTGTGATCGGTTTCCAGGGTCTGGGTAAACAGACTGCCGCTGTCGAACGCATGCTCGCGCAACATTCGCTGACACCAGCTGTGGATCGTCGAGACCGCAGCTTCATCCATCCATTGCGCGGCGATATCCAGGCGGTTCGCGCAGCCGGGCCATTGTTGCGGATCGAACTGTGCACGCAGTTCATCAATCAACGCATCAGGGGGCGGTGACTCGTCACGGAAGAAACGGGCGGCCTCGGCCAGACGTGTGCGTATACGTTCGCGCAGTTCTTTGGTGGCTGCGTCGGTGAAGGTCACCACGAGAATCTGCGGGGGCAACAGCTCTCGAGCGAAACCACTCGCCTCGCCTCCGTGGCCGAGGATCAACCGCAGATACAACGCCGAAATGGTAAACGTCTTGCCAGTGCCCGCACTGGCTTCAATCAGTTGGCTGCCCTTTAACGGAAATGCCAGGGCGAGAGGCTGCTGGTTACTCATGCGCCTGCCTCCTCGTGGGTCCATGAACGCCAAGGTGCCTCAAGCAGAGGGCGATACAGTGCATCACACCAACCGGAGAAGGTTTCATCCGCCTGCAGTGCATCGAAGTCGGCGAATTGTCGGGACAGAGCCGGACTTTCACGCCGCTCGCCTTCGCTGGTCTGACCATCGCCCTCATAGGCTTTACGGGCAGCCGCTTCAGCCTTGACCGGATCGGTCTGGGCCAGCCATGCAAAAGCCGTTTTCACCGCGACCGGAAGTGGCTGGCGCATGCCCGTCTGCCAGGCGAGCAGC
>NZ_JAIHBA010000075.1:0-2391 GCF_019718735.1 Pseudomonas sp. RIT778
CCCTGCATGATTAATCATGCAGGGTTATTGATTCAATCGCTGTTACGGATTGGTAATACTGGCATAGGCTTTGGCCAGGGCAACCAGTTTGGCTCGATCCTGCTCACCGATTTCACCGTCACGATCCACATCGTGCTCCAGACGGCCGATGCTGAAGGTATGGCCGCCATCCCGGGAAGTCGCGGTGACAAAAATCGGATCAACCAGCATTTCGGTCTGCACGCCCGCCTCGGCATCCCAGCCCAGTTCCTTGCGCGCCAGTTGCATGGAAACCAGTGTATTGGGCTCCGATGGGCCGGGCTGCATCAGTTGCAGAAAAATACCGCGCGAATTAAAAAACGACATCATCAAATCCTTTTGTCTTTTATATGATCAAGTGTTGTGAAGCGGAGTGGATATTACGAACCTGAACAGTAAACGAACAGCCAACTTATGTTTCTTCAATTTGCACAACTGCAACTTTATCTCTAAACAAACTTACAACTAACCGCGCGATTTATTGATGGACGGCTGAACGGTAGTGGAACATCCGCCACCTTGCGGATACTGTATGAATGTACAGATAAAGGAAATCCGTGATGACCAGCCCCTTGCCCCCGCGCGGTCGCGGCACCGCGACCAACCCGCACAACCGCTTCGCGCCGAGTCGTTCGGTGGCGGAGGATGACGGCTGGTTTCAGGAAGTGCCTTTGACCCAGGGCACCGAAGTCAGCTTCGAGACCGCGAAGACCATCATCACCCGCAACACTTCACCGGACCTGCCGTTCGACCGTTCGATCAATCCCTATCGCGGCTGCGAGCATGGCTGCATTTATTGCTACGCACGGCCCAGCCACGCCTATTGGGACATGTCGCCGGGGCTGGATTTCGAAACCAAACTGATCGCCAAAACCAATGCCGCGCAGGTGCTGGAAGAACAGCTGGGGAAAAAAGGCTATCAATGCGCTCCGATCAACCTCGGCTCCAATACCGATCCCTATCAGCCGATCGAACGCGAACACCGGATCACCCGCCAGACCCTCGAAGTGCTGCTGCGCTACCGGCATCCGGTGACCATTGTCACCAAGGGCTCGCTGATCCTGCGCGACCTCGACCTGCTCACCGAACTGGCGCAGCAACGGCTGGTGGCGGTGATGATCAGCCTGACCACCCTGGACGACGAACTCAAACGCATCCTCGAACCCCGCGCCGCCGCGCCCAAGGCCCGGTTGCGGGCGATTCGGGTGATGCGCGAGGCGGGGATTCCGGTCGGTGTGCTGTGTTCGCCGATGATCCCGATGATCAACGACAGCGAGATCGAAAGCCTGCTGACCGAAGCCCACGCCGCCGGCGCCCAGAGCGCGGCCTACATGATGCTGCGCCTGCCGCTGGAAGTGGCGCCGCTGTTCGAGGAATGGCTTGAAGCGCACTACCCGCAGCGCGCGGCGCATGTGCTGAGCCTGATCCGCCAGAGCCGTGGCGGCGAGCTCTACGACAGCCGTTTCGGTGCCCGGATGCGCGGCGAGGGGCCATTTGCCGACCTGCTCGCCCAACGCTTCGCCAAAGCGCTGAAGCGCCTGGGGCTCAATCACCGCGAAGGCTTCAATCTCGATTGCACGGCCTTCTGTCCGCCGGGTCGCCAGATGGCGCTGATTTAGGGACAATTGGCCTATGGTTGAGAGGAAGGAATGCTTGGCCCGGTTTACGCCGGTCACGTTTTTTGTGACCTGGAACACACGTTCTAGAGCGCTTGATTCAGTTTGAGTTAAGTTTCGGCGGTTACCTTGTTCATCGAGTGACTGACGGGTCGGGATGACCCGGATGTTCTAAACAGCCACTGGCTTCACACCGGAATACACGGGAACGACTCCCCGAATCCGCCAATGAGGATGAATCATGAGTGACAAGGATAAACAGCCGTTGGCTGCGTCGGCGCAAGCCGCCCCTGTGGCGGAATCCGCCGATGCAGCGTTGAAGCATATCGTTGACGGCTTTTTGCATTTTCATCATGAGGTCTTTCCGCAGCAGGAAGAACTCTTCAAGAAACTCGCCACGGCCCAGTCGCCACGGGCCATGTTCATCACCTGCGCCGACTCGCGCATCGTGCCCGAACTGATCACCCAGAGCTCCCCCGGCGATCTGTTCGTGACCCGTAACGTCGGCAACGTGGTGCCACCCTATGGCCAGATGAACGGTGGCGTTTCCACCGCCATCGAATACGCGGTTCTGGCCCTTGGCGTGCAGCACATCATCATCTGCGGCCACTCCGATTGCGGCGCCATGCGTGCGGTGCTCAACCCGGACAGCCTGGAAAAAATGCCGACGGTCAAAGCCTGGCTACGCCACGCCGAAGTCGCGAAAACCATGGTGCAGGACAACTGCAACTGCGCCAACGAAAAAGAAAGCATGCCG
>NZ_JAIHBA010000077.1:0-2131 GCF_019718735.1 Pseudomonas sp. RIT778
ACCAGCGGCGGGTGGCGAGGGTTGCGGTTTTCATGGTCTTGCTCCTGAGCTTGTTGTTTTTGTCGCAGCAGGGTTCAGATTTTGTAGTGGCTATGCGGGCCCATTCGCGAGCAAGCCCGCTCCCACATTTGGAACGCATTCCAGTGTGGGAGCGGCGGTGCGACGATTCGACTTGCTCGCGAAGGCGGCCTCGAATTCAGCGGTGACTTCGGATCGGGTCGGCAAACCCTCCATGTCGCCACGGCTCTGCACCGCACGACTGCCAATCCAGTTGGCGCGTCTGACCGCCTCGGGAAAACTCTGGTGCTCCAGCAGGGCACTGATCATCCCGACCGCAAATCCATCCCCGGCACCGACCGTATCGACCACGGTTTCCACCGGCACCCCGGCGACAAACCCCTGATCCAGATGCGTGCGGTAATACGCACCCTGCGGCCCGAGCTTGATCGCCACGGCTTCGGCACCCTGATCGAGATAGAACGCGGCGATATCCGCCGGATCTTCAAACCCGGTCAGCAATCGACCTTCGCTCAACCCCGGCAACACCCAGTGGGCGAGGGCGGCGAGGCGGTTGATCTCGCTGATCATCTCCCGCTCGCTGGCCCACAGGCTCGGACGCAGGTTCGGGTCGAACGACACGCTGCGCCCGGCGTTGCGCATGCGGGTCATCAGTTCATGGGACATTTCCCGGGCCGATGCGGACAGCGCCGGTGGAATGCCAGTGGCGTGCAGATGCCGGGCGCTTAACAGCGTCGGGCTGATCGACTGCGGCGACAGATGACTGGCCGCCGAGCCGCGACGAAAGTACTCGACCGTCGGATCGCTGCCGTCATCGTTGCGGGATTTCAGCTGGAAACCGGTCGGGTGCGCGTTGTCGACTTCGACATGGCTGCAATCCAGACCTTCGCGGGCCAGGGTTTCAACGACAAATCGTCCCAGCGAATCAGCCCCGACACGGCTCAGCCACGCCACCTTGAAACCCAGCCGCGACAATCCGATGGCGACGTTGCTGTCCGCCCCGGCAATCCGTTTGTGAAACTGCTCGACGGTGGCCAGATCACCGCTCTGTTCGGCGACAAACATGGCCATGGTTTCGCCGAACGACAGAATATCGATCTCAGACATGAGCAGGCTCCAGGCGGGACTGGCCGAGGCGGGCGAGGGCGGCGACGTGTTCGGTGGTGAGTTGCACCAGATCATCGCCCTGCAACGGGTATTCGGCGGCGCGCATGACCCCTTGGGCCATGTGCCGCAGCAGTTGTTCCCACAGATGCAGGTCGGTGGCGGCCGGTGGCACCGCCACCAGTTTGCCGTCCGCGCGGCGGGCCACGGCTTTGCAATGTACGTAGCCGACATGGCGGCCCAACAGTCGGGCGGCGCTGGTGGCGGACTGGTCTTGCCACTGCCAATTGCCGATATCGAAGGTCATTTTGATCGGCAGGTTGTGATGCTCGACGGCGGCGAAGAAGCGCTGGAACGGTTCGATACGACCGCCGTGCAGGGTCTGGTCGTTCTCCACCAACAGTTGCACCTGGCTTTGCGCAAGGATTTGCGCCAGCGTTTGCAGATCGTTGTTGTCGGTGAAGAAACCAAGGGAAACCTTCAGCCACCTCGAGCCGAACGCTTCGGCGTTTTGCAGCGCGGTGATGAGTTCCGGATTGGGCCGCGACTGACCGGCCAGCCACAGTTCGGTCGGCGAGGAATAGATGCTTTGCAGGCCTTGAGCTTGCGTGGCGGTGGAGAGTTGTTCCGGGACTTCGTTGGTCAGCAGCTCTTCGCGCCATTCGATGCGATTGGCGCCCGCAGCGGCCAGCACCTCTATGAACGAAGCCTGACCACGACGGCGAACAAGGTCGGCACCGAAGCTGGAAAGGCTGATGGAAACGGCAGGTTTATTCATTGTTATCTACCTCTGAAACCGGTTTCATTTTTGTTCAAAAAAAATCAGTAAGTTGTGCAGTGCTCTTTCGGGCCCCTTCGCGGGCAAGTCGAGTCGTCGCACCGCCGCTCCCACAGATATAGCGTCGTTAACAGTTCTCGAGTACACCCGAACACCTGTGGGAGCGGGCTTGCCCGCGAAGAGGCCGCATCAGTCACCGCAAAGTCCAAGGGTCGAACCGCGCTCGATCAA
>NZ_JAIHBA010000078.1:0-1748 GCF_019718735.1 Pseudomonas sp. RIT778
CGATGGCGACCAGCAGAACAAGGTCCATTTCACCCAGCACTTTTTTGACCAGGACCTGGGGGACTACGTGCCCGTCACTGCGCCTGGATTTGATATCGACGGCCACGCACAAGCCGAAACCCTGATCCACGAACTCGCCCATCAACTGAGCAACGCCTGGGATATCGCAACCGTACGCGGGCGAGAGCCTTTCTGTGACCTGATTTCGTCCGTGACACCCGACGGCGCCAAGCTGCTCCAGGAGTTGCAGGACGAACGAAGAATGGCGCTTTCACTGGCCACTCCCCGGGCGCAATTGTTTGCGGAATGGAACCCGGAGCGCGCGGTCTGGATTGACTTTGACAGAATTCCCGAAAAAGAGGCCACGGCCGCGGAGATATTCAGGCAAACGCACAGCACCACCATGAACGGGGCGCGCAATGCGTTCATGGATCAACAAACATCGGATGCCCGCGTCGGTGTCATCTTGCACAACGCCGATTCGATCGCGCTGCTGATCTGCGAAGTGGGCCGGCAGCTGGAAGTTGCATCGTCCCCTTGATCCACACAAAAAATGCGCAGGCTCGATACCTGCGCATTCCGTTCAACCGCGTTGAATTCAATCCTTCCGGTCACGAAGGACATTGCCCGATGCGCCGTCGATACGGAATTCGTACACCACGCCATCAGCCTTGCGCCCTTCCCCTTTCCAATAGCCGTTGTTGTCGGCCTCGATCTCGTAGACCTCGACATAACCGGCCTTGGTCTTGACGATCTCGATGGCTTTTTCGATGGTGATCCATCCAGCGCCCGGGCGGTCGGCCAGCGCCGCACCGGCACTAAGGAGACTGGCGGTTGCGACGAAAGCGGCCAAGGTTCTTTTGATCATTTTTTCACTCCATTTATGATTAATGTTCGCGGGACGTCCTGTTTTTTGGGGCGTCTGAGGGAAAAAAAGTTCCAAGTTTGATGGGTAAATGCCATGACGGTTGTTCTCGACACCTCCCCCCCAAGGTTAGAATGCGGGAAATCAGGATGAGTCAATGACCCAGAACACCCTCTCGGAAGCCGAATACGATGCGATCACCGATGCCGCCGCGCATTGGTGCATGCGTCTGCACGCCGTCGACTGCACCGCCGAAGAGCGGCTGGCGTTCGAACAATGGCGCGATGCACACCCGCTTCACGCGTTCGAGTATGAGGCGATGCTGGAAATCTGGGACGTGGCTGAACACTTGCCGCGCCCGGAACCCGCACCGGTTGTGCCGATTCGCCAACCCGTCAGCTCATGGCGCCAGTACGCCGTTGCGGCGTCTGTCTGCGCACTGGCCTTGCCACTGGCGGCCTGGGCCGGCTGGAACCTCGGCTGGCTGCCCAACAGCTATCAGCATTTCGCGGCCACCGATAACGTCCGCCATGTCACCCTGGGTGACGGCAGTCAGGTCGAACTGAACCTCAACACCGAGCTGACCTACAGCAACTTCAAGGACGAACGCCGCGTCACCCTGAAAAAAGGCGAGGCGTTCTTTGAAGTCAGCCACGACCTGAGCCACCCGTTCATTGTCAGGGCCGCCGAAGGCAGGATTCGCGTCACCGGCACCCGCTTCAACGTCTGGATGTATGAGGATCAGGTGAAGGTCAACCTGATCGAGGGTTCCGTGCTGGTCACCAGCAATTCCCGACTGGCCGGTGACGGCTTGCGTCTGGGGCCCTCGATGCAGGCGCGCTACAAGCACGGCGACGACATGCCGCAAATCAGCCAGACCTAC
>NZ_JAIHBA010000079.1:0-659 GCF_019718735.1 Pseudomonas sp. RIT778
CAGTCCACCGCCGCCGCCAAAACCACCGCCACCAAAGCCGCCCCCTCCTCCGGAGCCGCCCCGGCCGGCGGGAAGGATACCGAGCATCTGGCAGACAAAAACAGTCAGGATGAACAACATCACCAGAAATACGAACAACGCCGGGTGGCGCGAGACGAAATCATCGGCGGGATCGCCAGCCGATTCATACACCGTGGACGGTTCGTCCAGCGGATTGCCGCCCAGCACCACCAGCATCGCCGCGACACCGTCGCTGATGCCCTTGCTGAAATTGCCGGCCTTGAACGACGGCGTGATCACCTGATGGATGATCACCGAACTCTGGGCATCGGTCAGGCGATCCTCAAGCCCGTAGCCGACTTCGATGCGCAATTTGCGCTCGTCCCGGGCGACGATCAACAGGGCGCCGTTGTTCTTGTCCTTCTGGCCGATGCCCCAGTGTCGGCCGAGTTCGACTCCGTAGTCCTCGATGGTGGCGCCTTGCAGGTTCGGCAAAGTGACGACCACCAACTGCTCGCCGGTCGCCTGTTCGTGGGCCTGTAATTGCTGGTTCAGTTGCGCGCGCACCGACGGTTCGATCATCTGCGCGTCGTCCACCACCCGCCCGGTCAGCGCCGGGAAGGTCAACTCGGCCCGGGCGCTGACGGCGAACAGCCACA
>NZ_JAIHBA010000007.1:0-47406 GCF_019718735.1 Pseudomonas sp. RIT778
TCATCGCCTTTCTGGGAATGGACTTGAAGGCAAAGGACTCAGGCAAGAAACACAGTCCTCGCCACTTGAGCAAAAAAGGTGACGGGGAATTACGGCGTCTTGCACACAATGCAGCTATGGCAGCTTGTCGATCCCCTGTTTGGAAACCGTTCTATGAATCCTATCTGGCAAGAGGTCTGGCCAGAACCCAGGCCTTGGTCATCCTCGCCCGCAAGCTTTGCCGGGTGGCATTCGCCCTCATGAAAAACCAGAGCGAATACCAACCGAATCTAAGATTGCAGGGTTCCCCTGCAACATAGAATCTCCCACATTTGGAATGCATTTCCCTGTGGGAGCGGCGGTGCGACGATTCGACTTGCCCGCGAAGGCGGCCTCACAAGCACCACAGATCATCAGGCATAAAAAAACCGCCACCGGATTCAACCGGAGGCGGTTTTTTTGTTTCATCAGAATCAGGAATCGCGCCGCAGATCCGGCGGGATCGGCAGGTCGTCCTTGAGCGGTTCCGGGAACTTGCCCTTGCCCGCGCGGTGCTGGCGGATCTGGTAGACGTAGGCCAGGACCTGAGCGACCGCCAGGTACAGGCCGCCGGGGATTTCTTCTTCCAGCTCCGTGGAGTAATAGATCGAACGCGCCAGCGCCGGCGATTCGAGAAGCATGACGTTGTTGGCCACGGCGATTTCGCGAATCTTCAATGCCAAGAAGTCGCTGCCCTTGGCCAGCAGCATCGGCGCCCCGCCCTTCTCGGCGTCGTACTTGAGCGCCACGGCGTAGTGGGTCGGGTTGGTGATGACCACGTCGGCATCCGGAATCGCCGCCATCATCCGGCGTTGCGACATCTCGCGCTGTACCTGGCGAATCCGTTGCTTGACCTCCGGCCGACCTTCCTGGTCCTTGTGCTCGTCGCGCACTTCCTGCTTGGTCATCTTCAGCTTTTTGATGCTCTCCCAGATTTGCACCGGCACATCGACAGCGGCGATGATGATCAATCCGCACGCCAGCCACAGCGAGCTCCAGCCCACCAGTTGCAAGCTGTGAATGATCGCCCGGTCCAGCGGTTCGTGGGCGATGCGCAGCAGGTCGTCGATGTCCGAATTGAGCACCACCAGCGCCACACCCAGCGTGATGAGAAACTTGGCCAGTGCCTTGAGCAGCTCGATCACGGCCTTCATCGAGAACATCCGCTTGAGGCCCGCCGCCGGGTTCATCCGGCTGAATTTGGGTGCCAGCGAACCAGCGGCGAACAGCCACCCACCCAGCGCAATCGGCCCGAGGAAAGCCGCCACCAACAGGGTGATCATGATCGGCTGAATCGCCAGCAATGCCTGCAACCCGGAGTTCATCAGGAACGTCGCCATGGAGCGCTCGTCCATGATCACTTCGCGCGACAGCGTGAAGTTCTGGCGCATCAGTTCCATCAAATCCTGCGCCAGCATCCCGCCAAAGACCAACAGCGCACCGGCACCGGCCATCATCACCGCCAGCGTGTTGAGCTCCTTGGAGCGCGCAATCTCACCCTTTTCCCGGGAGTCCTTCTTGCGTTTCTCCGTGGGGTCTTCTGTTTTGTCCTGACCGCTTTCGCTCTCAGCCATGACTCAGCGCGCCTGTGCCAGTTCGCGTAAAAACTGCAAGGCCTCGGTGGCCAGCGGTTGATACTGATTGAGAATGTCCGCCAGCCCGACCCAGACGATGAACAGGCCGAGTACGAGGGTCAGCGGAAAGCCGATGGAGAAAATGTTGAGCTGTGGCGCAGCGCGGGTCATCACGCCAAACGCGATGTTGACTACAAGCAGTGCGGTAACCGCCGGCAGTACCAGCAACAACGCGGCGCCCAGCACCCAGCCGAGTTTGCCCGCCAGTTCCCAGTAATGCGTGGTCATCAGCCCGCCGCCGACCGGCAGCGTGGTGAAGCTCTCGGTGAGCACTTCGAAGACCACCAGGTGCCCGTTCATCGACAGGAACAGCAAGGTCACCAGCATCGTGAAGAACTGCCCGATCACCGCCACCGACACACCGTTGGTAGGGTCGATCATCGATGCGAAGCCCATGCCCATCTGGATCGCGACGATCTGCCCCGCCACCACGAAGGCCTGAAAGAACAATTGCAGAGAGAAGCCCAGCACCGCACCGACCAGAATCTGCTCGGCGATCAGCAGCAAACCGCTGAGATCCAGCGGGCTGACCGCCGGCATTGCCGGCAGGTTGGGCGTGATCACCACAGTGATCGCGAAGGCGAAGTAAAGACGGATCCGCCGGGGCACCAGCGTGGTTCCGAAGACCGGCATCACCATCAACATCGAGGCGACGCGAAACATCGGCAGCATGAACGACGCCACCCAGGTACTGATCTGGGTATCGGTCAGCTGAAGCAGCGATTGCATGGCTTAGCCGATGACCATCGGAATGTTTTTGTACAACTGCGTGATGTATTCCATGAACGTCTGCACCAGCCATGGGCCGGCGACGATCAGCGTTACCAGCATCACCAGCAGACGCGGCAGGAAGCTCAGGGTCTGTTCGTTGATCTGGGTGGCGGCCTGGAACATCGACACCAGCAGGCCCACCAGCAGACTCGGCACCACCAGGATCGCCACCATCATGGTGGTCAGCCACAGGGCTTCGCGAAAGATGTCGACCGCTACTTCTGGCGTCATGGCGATACACCTCCGAAACTGCTGGCCAGGGTGCCGATGATCAGCGCCCAGCCATCCACCAGCACGAACAGCATGATTTTGAACGGCAGGGAAATGATCAGCGGCGACAGCATCATCATACCCATCGCCATCAGCACGCTCGCGACCACCAGGTCGATGATCAGGAACGGAATGAAGATCATGAAGCCGATCTGGAACGCGGTCTTCAGCTCAGACGTCACGAAGGCCGGCACCAGAATCGTCAGCGGCGCAGCATCCGGCGTCGCGATGTCGGTACGCTTGGACAGGCGCATGAACAGCTCCAGATCGCTGGAGCGGGTCTGGGCGAGCATGAAGTCCTTGATCGGCACCTGAGCCTTTTCCACCGCCTGCTGAGCCGTCAGCTTTTCCGCGAGGTACGGCTGCAAGGCATCGTTGTTCACGCGATCGAACACTGGCGCCATGATGAACAGCGTCAGAAACAGCGCCATGCCGGTGAGGATCTGGTTCGACGGCGTCTGCTGCAAGCCCAGGGCCTGACGCAGGATCGAGAAGACGATGATGATCCGGGTGAAACTGGTCATCAGGATGACGGCGGCCGGAATGAAGCTCAGCGCCGTCATGATCAGCAGGATCTGCAGGCTGACCGAGTACTCCTGCGCACCCTCGGCGTTGGTGCCCAGAGTGATCGCCGGGATCGACAACGGATCGGCGGCGAATGCCAGCGGCGCGGCCAACATCAAGGCCAGGGTCAAGACGATGCGCAACGCACCCATTACTTCTTATCCTTCTGATCCTTGCCGAGGATCTTCAACAGATGCTGGGCAAATTCCGGAGTCGCTTTGTCGGCGGTGCTCGGCACCTCGACCGGCTCTTTGAGCACGTGCAACGCAGTGATGGTTCCGGGGCTGAGGCCGAGCAGGATCTGCTCGTTGCCGACCTGCACCAGCATCAGACGGTCACGCGGCCCGAGCGCGCGGGAACCGATCAGCTCGATCACCTGGCCCTTGCCGGCGGGACCTGCCTGCTGCACCCGGCGCAACAGCCAGGCGAGGAAGAAGATCAGGCCCAGCACCAGCAACAGGCCCAACACCAGTTGCGTCAGCTGACCCGCCACGCCGCTGTTGACGGCCGGCGCAGCCGCCGCTGCCGTAGTCGCCACCGGCTCGGCCGCCAGCACGCTGAACGGCAACGCCAGCGCCAGACCGAACAAAGCCCCCAGAACCTTTTTCACTCAGCGCAGCTTCTTGATGCGTTCGCTCGGGCTGATCACGTCAGTCAGACGGATGCCGAACTTTTCGTTGACCACAACCACTTCGCCGTGGGCGATCAGGGTGCCGTTGACCAGCACATCCAGCGGCTCGCCGGCCAGACGATCGAGCTCGATCACCGAACCCTGGTTGAGTTGCAGCAGGTTGCGGATGTTGATGTCGGTGCTGCCCACTTCCATCGAGATCGATACCGGGATGTCGAGGATCACGTCCAGGTTAGGACCGTCAAGGGTCACTGGGTCGTTGTTCTTCGGCACGCTGCCGAACTCTTCCATCGGCAGACGGTTGGAGCTCGAAGCACCTGCATCGGCGGCCAGCAGCGCGTCGATGTCGGCCTGCCCGGCTTCACCGGTTTCTTCCAGGGCGGCAGCCCATTCATCGGCCAGTGCCTGATCGTCCTGGGTGTTCATATCGTCGTTCATCATTTGTCCTCGGCGGGCAAAAAACCGGTAAAAGAATCAGGGAGTGAGGGCGCCGCTTCAGCGGCGCTCGATCGGCTCGATAACCTGCAACGCAAGGTTGCCTTTGTGCGAGCCCATCTTGACCTTGAAGGCCGGCACGCCGTTGGCGCGCATGATCATGTCTTCCGGCATCTCCACCGGAATCACGTCACCCGGCTGCATGTGCAGGATGTCGCGCAGTTTCAACTGGCGGCGCGCCACGGTGGCACCGATCGGCACGTCGACGTCGAGCACGTCCTGGCGCAGGGCGTTGACCCAGCGCTCGTCCTGGTCGTCGAGGTCCGACTGGAAACCGGCGTCGAGCATTTCGCGCACCGGCTCGATCATCGAGTACGGCATGGTCACGTGCAGGTCGCCGCCACCGCCGTCGAGTTCGATGTGGAACGTGGAGACCACGATCGCTTCGCTCGGGCCGACGATGTTGGCCATGGCCGGGTTCACTTCCGAGTTGATGTACTCGAAGTTGACTTCCATGATCGCCTGCCAGGCTTCTTTCAAATCGACGAACGCCTGCTCCAGCACCATGCGCACCACGCGAAGTTCGGTCGGGGTGAATTCACGCCCTTCGATCTTGGCGTGACGGCCGTCGCCGCCGAAGAAGTTGTCCACCAGTTTGAACACCAGTTTGGCGTCGAGGATGAACAGCGCGGTGCCACGCAGGGGTTTGATCTTGACCAGGTTGAGGCTGGTCGGCACGTACAGCGAATGTACGTATTCGCCGAACTTCATCACCTGTACGCCACCGACGGCAACGTCCGCCGAGCGGCGCAGCATGTTGAACATGCTGATGCGGGTGTAGCGGGCAAAACGCTCGTTGATCATTTCCAGAGTCGGCATGCGTCCACGGACGATGCGATCCTGGCTGGTCAGGTCGTAGCTTTTGACACTGCCGGGTTCGGCAGCGTTATCGGTCTGTACCAGACCATCGTCGACGCCATGCAACAGCGCGTCGATTTCATCCTGGGACAGCAGATCCTGCACGGCCATGTCGTGTTCCTACTGCAGTACGAAATTAGTGAAAAGCAACTGTTCGATCACCACTTTGCCCAGCTCTTTCTGCGCCACTTCCTGGACGCTGGCTGTGGCCTTCTGGCGCAACATCTCTTGACCGACCGGAGTCGCCAGCGTGGCGAAATCCTGACCGGAGAAGAGCATCACCAGGTTGTTGCGGATCACCGGCATGTGCACTTTGAGCGCTTCCAGATCGGCCTGATTGCGCGCCAGCATGGTGATGCTCACCTGCATGTAGCGCTGACGGCCGTTCTGGTTGTAGTTGGCCACGAAGGCCGGCGCCATCGGCTCGAAAATCGCCGGTTGCTTGCCGACCGGAGCCGCTTCGGCCGCCGCCGCAGGCTTGCTCTGGGCACTGTGCATGAAGAACCAGGTCGCCCCCACAGATGCGCCGATGGCCAGCAGCAACCCGAGCACGATCGCAATGATCATCTTGAGTTTGCCTTTGGTTGCGGGGTCTTTTACTGCTGCAGCTTCGCTCTTCGCCATGCCAATAATCCGTCACTAATCGGGTTTTCACAGTCGCACGGCAAGGCAAGAGCAAGTGTTATGCCAGAAGTGTCGGAGCATCGTGGAGAGCACCACAAACCAATGTGGGAGCGGGCTTGCTCGCGAATGCGGTTCAACATTCAACAGATGTGTTGTTTGTCTTACCGATTTCGCGAGCAAGCCCGCTCCCACAGGAGTACAGCGTAGTGTCAGGCGTAGTAGTCGACGGCGCTGGAGCCGATGCGCCGATGGCCAGCAGCAACCCGAGCACGATCGCAATGATCATCTTGAGTTTGCCTTTGGTTGCGGGGTCTTTTACTGCTGCAGCTTCGCTCTTCGCCATGCCAATAATCCGTCACTAATCGGGTTTTCACAGTCGCACGGCAAGGCAAGAGCAAGTGTTATGCCAGAAGTGTCGGAGCATCGTGGAGAGCACCACAAACCAATGTGGGAGCGGGCTTGCTCGCGAATGCGGTTCAACATTCAACAGATGTGTTGTTTGTCTTACCGATTTCGCGAGCAAGCCCGCTCCCACAGGAGTACAGCGTAGTGTCAGGCGTAGTAGTCGACGGCGCTGGAGCCGATCACGTGAGTGGCCGTGGCCGCCGCTTCAGCCACGGCGGCCGGCGTCAACTCTTCTTCGGCCGAATCCAGGCGACCGCCGGCTGCACTGGTGCGACCGCCCTGCCCCTGTTGCGCCTGTTCCTGGCCCTGACCCTGACCCTGCCAGCCACGGTTCTGGTCGGACACGTTGACGTCGACCTGCCCCATGCCTTGCTGGTTGAACATGTCGCGCAGGCGGTGCATCTGACCGTCGAGGGCTTCACGCACGCTCGGATGCGCGCTCATGAAGGTCACCTGGGTCTGCTGGTCCGGGACCATGTTCACCCGGATATCCAGACGCCCCAGCTCGGCCGGTTGCAACTGGATGTCAGCCGCCTTCAGGTTGTTGCTCGACAGGTACATGACCCGGTTGACCACTTCTTCGGTCCAGCCGTTCTGGTGCATGGCAATCGGCTGGTTCACTGGTACCGCGTTGGCGGTTTTCGGCGTGGCAGCCTGGGTCAGCGCCGCCAGACGGTTGGCGAAATCATCCACGCGGGTGTCGCTGGTGGCGGTCTTCAGGTCTTTCAGGCCGTCATCGATCAGACCGCTGAACGCCTTCTCACCGCCCTGACTGGTGCTGTCCTTGTCAGCCTGCACGTCGAGCATGCTGGCCATGCCGGCGGCGAAGTTCTGCGCCGAGGTCAATTCGCCGTCAGCCTGAGTCTGGGCCGGGGTGGCTTTGGGCTGGGACTGGCTGGAAGCGGAAATGTGGCCACTCTGCTCCATGGCCATGCGCACGGCAGGCAGCGAATCCAGCGGATCCGCCTCGGGGTCGAAAGCCGGATCAGTGGCCGGCGCCGGATCCTTGACCATACCCGGCAATGCCGCCACGGCAGGTTTGTCGGTTTCAGGTTTCGCGGTGGTATCGACCACGGGTGTAGCCACCACTGGCGCAGCAACGACGGGTTCTACCGCTGCCACCAGCGCCGGGTCTACCGGCGCCGTGTCGACAACCGGAGTCGGCACGGTTTCAGCCGTTTCGTCATCGGTAGTAGTCTTGTCGTCCGTTGCCGCCGTCGCCGGTTTGTCGGCGGGCAAGGCTTTGCCGCTATCGGCAACCGCCGGCTCCGGGGCGGCAGACTGATCCTTGCCCACGTCTTTCTTGCCGCTGTTGTCGGCGACCTTGTCACGGGCAGGTTTTGCCGAATTATCGACGGTCACCGAGGGCTTGTTCGGGCCTTGATCGGCGAACACCTGAGCGAAGCTGGAGGCCTTGTCCCCGGGCTCTGCGGCCACTGCCGATGATTTGGCCGAGGCAGCTTGCGCCTTGGCCTGGGCGGCGGTCTGAAGAAGAATGTTGGGGCTTGCAGGCATGGCACGGTCTCCGCTGCACTGGGATCGTAGGTACAGTTGAGATAGATGACTGCAAGTGCCGGGCCAGTTTCGTCAGAATTCCGACAAAACCGCCCGGCGGCAGAATCAGTGGGTCAGCGAGCGCTGCCGCTCGGCGACATAGACGGGCCGCACATCGGCGAATTCGCTATGGATGTCGGCGACCAGTTTGATGATTTCAGAAGGGCTTTTGTCTTTGGCATGCTGTTCCAGCTCCTGGCACAACACCGCGAGACGGGTCGCGCCCATGTTGCTGCTGCTGCCCTTGAAGCTGTGCGCTACGGAAGACAATGCGTCGGCATCGGCAGTCTGCTGCAACTCCCGCAGGCGATTTTCGGAATCGGCGAGGAACGTATCCAGCAGTTCCGGATAGCTGTCTTCCATCACTTCCCGCAGCGCGCTTAGCGCCTCGTGGTCCACATGTGTATCAGCCACTTGTTCACTCCTTGATCAAGAATGCGCGGATTATGCCAGAGCCTCCCAGAAAAACTCCACGCGAGCACTGCGACCATCGTCTGACCAACTGGCATTACGCGCCAATTGGCGGATCAGGCTGACACCGCGCCCCGACAGACGGACACCGTCGAGCGGCCGCTCCATCACGCGCGAAACATCAAACCCCTGGCCGCTGTCTTCGACCCGCACCACCAGACAACCGCCCTCGCCTTCCGGCCGCACTTGCAAATGCACGCGCACGTAACCGTCCTGCAAGGCCTCGAGACGCGCATTGCGCTGCTCGTAATAACGGGCGAAACCCGACGCATCGCGCTTGAGGCTCGAATCCAGTCCCAGCACGCCATGCTCCAGCGCGTTGGAATAAAGCTCGGCCAGCACGCTGTACAGTGCACCACTCTGCGCCCGCAAGCCATGCACCTCAAGCAGCAACTGCAACAGATAAGGCAACGGGTTGAAGCGCTTGAGCGTGGCACCGCGAAATTCGAAGCTCACCGACCAGTCCAGCGGACAGGACTGGCCACTGTCGGAATACACCGGCGCCGATGGATTGACCTGCGCCATCTCCAGCAGGCTGACTTCGACCATGCTCACATCGTCCCGGGCCTCACCGCGAAAGTCCTGCAACGCCTGCTCGATGTCCTCGAACAGCCGATCCGGCTGGCGATTGGCGGCGAACACCTTGTGCAAGCGCTCGACACCGAACAGCTGATCGTTGGCATCGCAGGTGTCGATGACCCCGTCCGAGAGCAGGAACACCCGATCGCCCACCGCCATCGAGTGAACCTCGGTGCGGTCATCGAAGGTCTGCGGGCTGAGCACCCCCAGCGGCAGCTGGCGTGCCGCCAGCGGTGTGCGCTCCCCGGTGGCGAGGCAATGCAGATAACCGTCGGGCATGCCGCCGTTCCAGACTTCCACCGAGCGTCGCTGAAAACTCAGGCACAACAGCGTCGCGCAGCAGAACATGTCCACCGGCAGGATGCGCTTGAGCTTGGCGTTCATTTCCCGCAGGGTTTCGGCCAGACCGTAACCCTTGGCGGTCATGCCATAGAACACCTCGGCCAGCGGCATGGCGCCGACCGCCGCCGGCAATCCATGACCGGTGAAGTCACCGAGCAACACATGCATGTCGCCGGCCGGGGTGTACGCGGCCAACAGCAAGTCGCCATTGAACAGCGCATAGGGTGATTGCAGGTAACGGATGTTCGGCGCGCTCAGGCAGCCGGAATGCGCGACCTTGTCGAACACGGCCTTGGCGACCCGTTGTTCGTTGAGAAGATACTCGTGGTGTTTGGCAATCAGGTCACGCTGCTGAAGAACCGTGGCCTGTAAACGTCGCAAGCGATCCATCGCCTTGATTTTGGCGGCGAGGATCACCTGGTTGTAAGGCTTCGCCAGAAAGTCGTCACCGCCGGCCTCAAGGCAACGGGCCAGGGCTTCACTTTCCGTCAGCGACGTGAGGAAGATGATCGGCACCAGGTTTTCACCCGCCAGCTTCTTGATCTGGCGTGCGGCTTCGAACCCGTCCATCACCGGCATCATGGCATCCATCAGCACCAGATGCGGCTTTTGCCGGATAAATGCCTCGACCGCCTCCGCACCGTGGGTGGCCGTCAGCACTTCATGCCCCTGACGACGGACGATGGTCGACAACAACAGCCGGTCAGCGGCGCTGTCTTCGGCAATCAGGATCGTCAGCGGCTCTTGCGGCTGCATGGCCGTCAACTGATGTCGAACAGTTTGTCGAAGTTGGAGATGGCGAGGATTTTCTTCACGTCGGAGCTGCTGTTGACCACGCGGATTTCCGAATCGTCACCGCCGACATGATCACGCAGCAGAAGCAGCATGCCGAGCGCCGAACTGTCGAGATAGGTCGCCTCCTTGAGGTCGACAATCACCGATTCGGGCTGCTCTTTTTCGTAGGATTGGCGAAATTCCTGATGCTTGGCGAAATCGAATCGCCCCTTGACCGAAATCGTCAGTTTTTTCTTGTCCGGAGAGACTTCTGTAACGACTGACATGTACTGGCTTCCTTGTCATTGACGAACTTGTACAAGGTTTAGCACTTGGAGGGGCCATGGGCAAGGCGCGATGGCGTCGGGATCTGTGCGAGATCTGCCCGTCAAAACGCCTCGTGGCGCGGCAAACGCTGAGACAACTCGTCCAGCAGCTTCTGTTCGCGCTTGTCTTCGGCGCGCTGCGCTTCATCCAGATAACGTTGTACAAGCTTGCGCAGACCTTCGACCCGGGCGAATGCCTGCTGCCAGGCATCGCGGGCCTTGTCCAGATTGTTCTGGTGCCATTGCAGACTTTGACGCTGTTGATCGACAGCGGTGTCGAGCTGCGCCAGAAAGCCCTGAAAACCCAGCAACCATTGCCCGGAAACGCCCGTGCTGCCGCGTACGATCCACTGCTCGGAGTAATCCAGACGAAAGGCATGCAAGTCGGCGAGTTTGCTCTCGGCCACTTTCACCTGACCCTGAAAGTAACCCAGGCGTTGCACGGCGGTTTTCTCGGCCTTCTCGGCCATGTCCACCACCGGCGCCAGACGCGCGGCTCGACTCAGGGCCATGACCGGTTACCCGCCGGCCGCCGGGGCGAAAATCGTGCCGAGATACGCTTCGCTTTCACCCAGGCTGATGTTGTCGTTGAGGCCCTGACGCAGATACCTGACCAACTGCGGCTGCAGGTTGATGGCAAGGTCAGTCTCGCGATCACCGCCAGCGACATAGGCGCCGACGCTGATCAGGTCACGGCTCTGTTGGTAGCGTGACCACAGCTGCTTGAAGTATTGCGCACGCTGCATGTGTTCCGGCGACACCACCGCCGGCATCACCCGGCTGATCGAGGCTTCGATATCGATGGCCGGGTAATGACCTTCCTCGGCCAGCCGCCGGGACAATACGATGTGCCCGTCGAGCACACCCCGCGCCGAGTCAGCAATCGGATCCTGCTGGTCATCACCTTCGGACAGTACGGTGTAAAACGCGGTGATCGAACCCCCGCCCTTCTCCGCATTACCGGCGCGCTCCACCAGTTTCGGCAGTTTGGCGAATACCGACGGCGGATAACCTTTGGTCGCCGGCGGCTCGCCGATGGCCAGGGCGATTTCCCGCTGGGCCTGGGCGAAACGGGTCAGCGAATCCATCAGCAACAGGACATTCTTGCCCTTGTCGCGGAAATACTCGGCGATCCGCGTGCAGTACATCGCCGCGCGCAGACGCATCAGCGGCGCATCGTCCGCAGGCGACGCCACCACCACGGAACGCTTGAGGCCTTCTTCACCGAGGATGTGCTCGATAAACTCTTTAACTTCTCGACCCCGCTCACCGATCAGGCCAACGACAATGATGTCGGCCTCCGTGAAGCGGGTCATCATGCCGAGCAACACCGACTTACCGACACCGGTACCGGCGAACAGACCCAGACGCTGACCACGTCCGACCGTCAACAAACCGTTGATGCAACGGATGCCGACGTCCAGCGGCACGCTGATCGGGTCACGGTTGAGCGGGTTGATCGTCGGGCCATCCATCGGCACCCAGTCTTCGGCTTTCATGCCGCCCTTGCCGTCCAGCGCACGTCCGGCGCCGTCCAGCACGCGACCAAGCATGCTCATGCCCATCGGCAGGCGACCGGTGTCGGCCAGCGGCACCACGCGGGCGCCCGGGGCAATGCCGGCCACGCTGCCGACCGGCATCAGGAACACTTTGCTGCCGGAGAAGCCCATGACTTCGGCTTCAACCTGGGACGGGTGATAGGTGTCGTCGTTGATCACCATGCAGCGGGTGCCCATGGCGGCGCGCAGGCCTTCGGCTTCAAGCGTCAGGCCGACCATGCGCAGCAGGCGCCCTTCGAGAATCGGCGCACCGGCGATTTCGGTGGCCTCGGCGTAGGTGCTCAGGCGCTTGGCGAAGCTGGTGCGTTCAAGGCGCATCGGGGGCGTCCGCGAGCGGCTCTTCTGCGACCGGGGCCGGTTTTGGCGACTCCGGTAAGTCGAGGCTCAGGTCCGGCGCGGCCGGGTGCAAGGCCTGTTCGTGCAACTGGTCGAACAGCTTGGCCATGACCTGGCTGACGCGGGTTTCGATGCTGGCGTCGATCCGGCTGTGGTCGGTCTCGACCCGGCAACCGCCCGGCAACAGGGATTCGTCCTCGACGATGCGCCAGGTTTCCTCATGACGTTCGCGCAGGGCTTTGACCTGTTCGAAATCCTGTGGATTGACGTACAGCCGCACATTGCCCACGCCCAGCGGCAACAGCTTGAGGGCGTCGCGCATGACGTGTTCGATCTGCGTCGAGTCGATGGCCAGCTCGCGCTGAATCACCTGTTTGGCGATGTGCTGCACGAGGTCGACCAGCGACTTTTCGATCTGGGTGTCTTGCTCGGCGATGGGCTCGAACAGGTGGCCCATCAGTTGCTCAAGGCTGTCGACCTTGGCCGTCAGGACCACTTCGGCTTCCTGGCGCACCTTGAGGGTGGCGCTGTGGAAGCCTTCCTTTTCGCCGATGGCGAAGCCTTCGTTGTAGGCCTCCTGACGGATGCTTTCGAGTTCTTCCAGAGTCAGTGGCTGGACTTCCTCCAGCGGCACTTCTTCCATTTCCGGCGGTTCAGGCTCCGGTTCCGGCTCGGGTTCCGGTGCCGGCGGATCGAAGCTCGGGATTGCCCAGGTTTCGAAACCGCGGACGTCCCGGGCACGGATCAGGTCCGTCACATCGTCGTCATGCTTGTCCATGGGCTTAGATCATTTCCTCGCCGCCCTTGCCACCGAGCACGATTTCTCCGGCTTCGGCCATACGGCGGGCGATGGTGAGGATTTCCTTCTGCGCGGTCTCCACGTCGCTGACGCGCACCGGGCCCTTGGCCTCGAGGTCGTCGCGCAGCAGTTCGGCGGCACGCTTGGACATGTTCTTGAAGATCTTTTCCTTGACGCCTTCGTCCGAACCCTTGAGGGCCAGCACCAGCACATCGGAGGACACTTCGCGCAACAGCGCCTGGATCCCGCGGTCGTCGACATCGGCCAGGTTGTTGAACACGAACATGAGGTCTTCGATCTGACCGGACAGGTCTTCGTCGACTTCGCGGATCGAGTCCATGAGCTGGCCTTCGATCGAGCTGTCGAGGAAGTTCATGATGTCCGCCGCCCGCTTGATGCCACCCAGGGTGGTGCGCGAGGCGTTCGAGTTGCCGGAGAACTGCTTCTCGAGGATCTGGTTCAATTCTTTCAGCGCGGCCGGCTGCACGGTGTTCAACGACGAGACGCGCAGGATGATGTCCAGACGCACCTTGTGGTCGAAGTTGCCCAGCACTTCACCGGCCTGATCCGGATCGAGGTACGCCACCACGATCGCCTGGATCTGCGGGTGTTCGTAACGGATCACGTCGGCAACGGCGCGCGGCTCCATCCATTTCAGGCTGTCGAGGCCGCTGGTGTTGCCGCCCAGCAGAATGCGGTCGATCAGGCCGTTGGCTTTGTCTTCACCCAGGGCCTGGGTGAGCATTTTGCGCACGTAGTCGTCGGAGCCGACGCCCAGGCTGGTCTGGTCGCCGACGATGTCGACGAACTCGCTCATGACCTGTTCGACCTGCTCACGGTGGACGTTGCCCATCTGGGCCATGGCCACGCCGACTCGCTGAACCTCTTTGGGGCCCATGTGGCGCAGCACTTGTGCGGCATCGGTCGAACCCAGGGACAGCAGCAGAATCGCGGCTTTATCGACCCGGGACAGTTTGGCGACGGCGGCTCGGTTATCACTCATCTGCGTTAATCCACTCTTTCACGACCTGGGCCACACGACCCGGGTCTTCTGCCACCAGACTCTTGATTGCGTTCAACTGAGCGTCATAACCCTCGCTCGGGCTCGGCAGCAGGATGCTGGTCGGGCCGCCGAGGCTGACGCGATCGTTGGACAGTTCACCGTCCAGACCGCCCATGCCACCGAGTTCCATGTCGCCGCCCAGACCGGCCAGCTCCTTGCTTTTGCCGCCACCGGTGATGTTGTTGAGCACCGGACGCAGCACGCCGAACACCAGCACCAGGATGAACAGCACACCCAGCACTTGTTTGACGATGTCCCAGAACCATGGCTGGGAGTAGAACGGAATGTCGGCGATCACTTCGCCGCGCTCGGCGGAGAACGGCATGTTGATCACGCTGACGCTGTCGCCACGGCTGGCGTCGAAGCCGACGGCGTCCTGTACCAGACGAGTGAAGCGCGCCAATTCGTCGGCGCTCCACGGTGCACGGGTGGTTTCGCCGTTGGCCGGGTTGATCTTGACCTGATCGTCCACCACCACCGACACCGACAGGCGATTCAGGCGACCCTGCTGCTGTTTGGTGTGGCTGATAGAACGGTCGAGTTCGAAGTTCTTGGTGGATTGTTGACGCTTGTCCGCCGGGTACGGCGCGAGCATCGGCTGGCCGGTGGCCGGGTCCATGATCTGCTGACCGTTGGCATCAACCAGTGGCTGGCCAGGCTGCACCATGCTCGCCGGGGCGGCTGCGCCACCGGTGGTTTGCGGCGCCGAAGCCGGCGACGGTGGCTGGTTGCTCAGGGCACCCGGCACACCTTGCGGGCCATTGCTGGCGGTGCGTTGTTCGTTGACCGACTGTTCGCTGCGCAGCGCCGGTTGATCCGGGTTGAACTGTTCGGCGGTCGATTCGACGGCACTGAAATCGACGTCGGCCGATACTTCAGCCTTGTAACGGTCGTTGCCCAGTACCGGTTGCAGAATGTTGTGCACGCGCTGGGTGAGCATGCTTTCCATGCGGCGGCTGTAGTCGAACTGCTTGCCGGCCATGGTCATTTCGGAGTTTTCCGCCTGATCCGACAGCAGGTTGCCCTTCTGGTCGACGACGGTGATCTGCGATTTGCTCAGCTCGGGAACGGAGGTTGCCACCAGATTGATAATGGCAACGACCTGGCCTGGCTCCAGCGAACGACCGGAGTACAGCTCGACCAGTACCGAAGCGCTTGGCTTGCGTTCGTCACGCACGAACACCGAACTTTTCGGGATCGCCAGGTGAACGCGCGCGCCCTTGACGTTGTTCAGGCTGGAAATGGTGCGGGCCAGTTCGCCTTCGAGACCGCGACGATAACGGGTCGCTTCCATGAACTGGCTGGTGCCCAGACCCTGTTCCTTGTCGAGGATTTCAAAACCGATGTTGCCGTCGCTGGGAGTGACACCAGCGGCCGCGAGCTTGAGCCGCGCACGGGACAGGTCATCGGCCTTGACCAGCAAGGCGCCGGAATTCGGTTCGACGGTGTAGGGAATGTCGGCGGAGGCCAGGGTGTCCATGACCTGCTTGGCGTCCATACCGGCAAGGCTGCCGTACAGAGGCCGGTAGTCCGGTTGCTGCGACCACAGCACCACGGCAAAGCCAATCGCCACGCTCGCGGCCAGGCCGACCAACAGGCCCACCTGACGCAGCACGGTCATCTCGGAGAGGTTTTCCAGGAAGGACAGGCCGAACAGCGGCGGTTTGCCGTCTATCGGGGTGGCCTTGGCCGGAACGTTATCGGCGACTGCTTCTGCCATGACTCAATCTCGTCCTTAAACCGGCATCTGCATGATGTCTTGATAAGCCTGAACCAGCTTGTTGCGCACCTGGGTCAAGGCCTGGAACGACACGCTGGCTTTTTGCGAGGCAATCATCACGTCCGTCAGATCGACGCCGCTCTTGCCGATTTCAAATGCGTTGGCCAACTGAGTCGACGCCTGCTGGGTATCACTGACTTTGTTGATGGCCTGACCGAGCATGTCGGAAAAGCTGCTGCCTGCCACTTCAGGGGCAGCGGCAATCGATTTCGGCTTCGACATGGCGTCCATTTGCATGGCCTTCATGTCCATCATCAACCGATTAAATTCAATACCTTGGCTCATGGTCTACTCTCTTGGGCGGCCCGCAATTTTTTGACACTCACTCGGCGGGTACTCAGGTGTTAGCAACAACGGTGCCAGCTCGTGGGCACCGCTTTCAGAAAAGCCGTTTCAAACGTTTGCGCCACCCGTCAGGTGGCGAACAGGTAGCCTTCGACATCCATGCCCGCATCGCGCATTTGCGCCAGTTTGTAACGCAGGGTGCGCGGGCTGATGCCGAGTTTTTCCGCGGCTTCCTTGCGTCGGCCGCGCTCGGTACGCAGGGTGTCGATGATCATCTGGAACTCGCGGCGACGCAGGTCATCGCCCAGCGCACCGGCCGAATCCGCCTCGATCTCGACTTCACGAATGACCGGCGTAACCGGCACTGCCGCCGGCAATGGAGCAAACAGCGCAGGCCCGGAGAGACAGAAATCCTGCGGCTGGATCAACCCGCCCTGCTGCAGAATCAAGGCCCGCTGGACCGCGTTATCCAGCTCGCGCACGTTGCCCGGCCACGGATAAGCGATCAGGCACGCTTGCGCCTCGGGCGAAAACTTCGCCATCGCATGCTTCATTTTATTGACGTGTTTGGCCAACAGACGCTCGGCCAGCGGCAGGATATCGGCGGTGCGCTCGCGCAACGGACGCCAGGCCAGCGGAAAGACCGACAGACGATAATAGAGGTCCTCACGGAACCGCCCTGCCGCCACTTCACCGGCCAGGTCGCGGTTGGTGGTCGCCACCACGCGAATATCGAGAGTGATCGGCTTGCGGGCGCCGACCCGTTCCACTTCCCGCTCCTGCAACACCCGCAGCAACTTGGCTTGCAGGCCGAGGGGCATTTCGGAAATTTCGTCGAGCAGAATGGTGCCGCCGTCCGCCTGTTCGAACTTGCCGGCCTGGGCCGCGATGGCGCCGGTGAACGAGCCCTTTTCGTGACCGAACAGGGTGGCTTCGAGCATGTTGTCCGGGATCGCCGCACAGTTGATCGCAATGAACGGCTGACTGGCGCGATGGGATTGCTGGTGGATGTAGCGCGCCAGCACTTCCTTGCCGGTGCCGGACTCGCCGGAAATCAGCACGGTGGAATCGCTGCGCGCGACCCGCGCCGCCAGATCCAGCAATTGAGCACTGGCAGGTTCGACCGCGACCGGCCCTTCGGCGTCACTGGCGCCAAGGCTGCCCAAGGCGTGACGCGCTACCAGATCCAGCAGAGCCTTGGGCTCGAACGGCTTGACCAGATAATCCGCCGCGCCCTGGCGCATCGCATCGACCGCGCGCTCGACCGCGCCATGGGCGGTCATCAGCAGCACCGGCAATTGCGGTTGCCCCGCGCGCAGCAGGCCGAGCAATTGATGGCCGTCCATGCCCGGCATGTTGACGTCGCTGACCACCAGACTGAACGCTTCGCGCTCGACGGCGTTCAGCGCCTCTTCGGCCGAACCCACCGCGTGATAGTCGTGACCGGCCAGCAACAGCGTATCGGCCAGCGCTTCGCGCAACGAGCGGTCATCCTCGACCAGCAGAACCTTGATGCCCATGACCTTCACTCAGCTCCCTGTACAGCAGAAAACAACGGCAGGATGACCTGCGCGCACGTACCGCGCCCGACCCGCGAACGCAGCTGCAATTCTCCCTGATGCGCACGTGCCACGGCCTTGACCACGGTCAGGCCCAGGCCGGTCCCGGTAACTTTGGTGGTGAAAAACGGCTCGCCCAGCCGCGCCAGCACCGCCGCATCAATACCGCTGCCGCTGTCACTGACACACAAACGCAGGGTGTTGTCGCGGGTATAGCAATGCACCTTCAGACGCACCTCGCCGGCACTCGCCTGAATGGCGTTTTCAATCAGATTGAGCAGCGCCCCGACCAGCGTGTCGCGATTGCACAGCAACTCGCCGACATGGCTGTCGCACTGCCAGCGGATCGGCAGATCCTGCACATGGGTCAGCGCCGCGGCCTGCAACGACTGCATCAAGGCATTCGGCGTGACACGATCGGTCAGCGGCAGCTCGCCGCGGGCGAACACCAGCATGTCGCGCACCTGATGCTCGAGCTCGTGCAGGCGCTCCTTGAGACGACCGGCGAAACGCTGCTGGGTCGCGACCGGCAGTTCCTGCTCGGTCAAATGACTGGCGTACAGCAACGCGGCGGACAACGGTGTGCGGATCTGATGAGCCAGCGACGCGACCATCCGCCCCAGGGACGACAGGCGCTCGTGGCGCGCCAGCTGATCCTGCAAGTGACGGGTTTCAGTCAGGTCGTTGAGCAGCACCAACTGCCCCGGCTCGGCATCCAGCGAGCGGGTGGCAATCGACAGGCGTCGACCGTTCTTCAAGGAAATTTCGTGGCCGTCGTCTTCACGGGGTGCGAAGCAACGGGCGATGACATGGCGCCACAGCTCGCCTTCCAGCGGCAGGCCGAGCAATTCGATGGCGGCCGGATTGGCCTCGCACACAATGCCGTGACCGTCGATGACGATGACGCCGCCGGGCAACAGATCCAGGAGGTTTTGCAGACGGTTGGCCAGGCGTTCTTTTTCCGCCAGTTCCTGCATGCGCTGGGCACTGACCACGGCAAGCTCGCCCTTGAGCTCGGTGACCCGGGCTTCGAGCATGCTGTAGGAGTCGGTCAACTGGCTGGACATCTGATTGAACAGGGCGAATGCCTGCTCAAGCCCCTGGCGGCTCGCCTGCTCAACGGACGGCAGTTGCCCCGAGGACTCGGGAACAGAAGACATCTGGGAGGCTTGGGGCATTGTGCTCTCTCGCTTGGCTGACCGTCAGTTAAACGGAACGTTGCGAGGGATGTAGCAATACCCGTGCCTAAAAAAAACCGCTTATAAATGAAGCAGTTGAAAAACAGGCGTCAATCATCCGCCTGTTCATCTCCTTCACGACGGCTCATGCCGTACTTGCGCATCTTCTCCACCAGCGTGGTGCGGCGAATGCGCAGGCGTTCGGCGGCACGGGCCACGATGCCGTTGGCGTCGTCCAGCGCCTGCTGGATCAAGCCCTGCTCCAGACCACCGAGGTAGTCTTTAAGATCCAGACCTTCCGGCGGCAGCATGGCGTTGGCGGTGAAGTCCGGCGTGTGGCCGTTGATTGCCACGCGCTCTTCCAGATCGCTGCGCAGGCTGTCGACCATTTGCTCGTCTTCGTCGTCGACGTAGCGGAATTTCTTCGGCAGCTCGACCACGCCGATCACCCCGTACGGATGCATGATCGCCATGCGCTCCACCAGGTTGGCCAGCTCGCGGACGTTGCCCGGCCAGCCGTGGCGGCACAGGGACATGATCGCGGCGGAGTTGAAGCGGATCGAACCGCGCTTCTCGTGCTCCATGCGCGAGATCAGCTCGTTCATCAGCAGCGGAATGTCTTCGACGCGCTCACGCAGCGGCGCCATCTCGATCGGGAACACGTTCAGGCGATAGTAGAGGTCTTCGCGGAAGGTGCCGATCTCGATCATGCTTTCGAGATTCTTGTGGGTCGCCGCGATGATGCGTACGTCGACGCTCTGGGTCTTGTTGCTGCCCACGCGCTCGAAGGTGCGCTCCTGCAGCACGCGCAGCAGCTTGACCTGCATCGGCAGCGGCATGTCGCCAATTTCGTCGAGGAACAGCGTACCGCCGTTGGCCAGCTCGAAGCGGCCGGCACGGCTGGTGATCGCGCCGGTGAAGGCACCCTTCTCGTGGCCGAACAGTTCGCTTTCCAGCAACTCGGCCGGGATCGCCCCACAGTTGACCGGCACGAACGGCGCGTCGCGACGCTTGGAATGGTAATGCAGGTTGCGCGCAACCACCTCCTTGCCGGTCCCGGACTCGCCGAGGATCAGCACGCTGGCGTCGGTGTCGGCCACTTGCTGCATCATCTGACGCACGTGCTGGATCGCACGGCTGGTGCCGACGAGACTGCGGAACAGGTTGGGTTCGCGATGACGGCCGCGCTCGCGGGCCTGGTCGTACATTTCGCGATAGACCTGGGCACGGTGCAGGGAGTCGAGCAGCTTGCTGTAGCTCGGCGGCATTTCGAGAGTCGAAAGTACCCGGCGGCGTTGGTCTTCGGGCAAGTCCACCGAAGAATTATCGCCCATCAGCAAAACTGGAAGGAACTCATCCCAGGTTGAGAGTGTCTTTAACAGGCCCAAAAGCGCACCAGGAGCATTGACCGTCCCGATCAGTACGCAAATGACCTCACGACTAGACGACAAAGAGCCGACTGCCTGCTGCCAGTCATGGCTTCCGCAGGGTAAATTTTCTTCGCCAAGAAAATTTAAGATCACCGCCAGGTCGCGGCGGCGGACGCTATCGTCATCGATCAGCAGAATTTTGGTTTCACGCCACATGCAATAGCAACTTCCCTAGTCAACTCAATGCCCAAAATGAGGGGCAAGCGAGACGCTTGCAGGACACCTTGTGCCTGTAGACGCCTGAAATCTGAAAACAGCCACTAGTTAAGTCAAAAAACCGTGCACAGTCAAATTTATGGCGCACATGTCTGGATTAACTGAGGGTTAATTAACCAAACAGATGGTAAACCTTTGCCGCGTTCTGCGCTTGGGTGATCTGCGACATCTCGTCGACTATCGCCTGACGCTCACCCATGGCGACTTCAAGCAGCTGCTTGTAGACATGCAGCAACTCCTCAAGGTTATCGCGCAACGCGACCTCGTCCACCGAAGCTTCACTCAAGACATCTTCCATGCAGGAACGGCAATCGAGATCCAGTTGACCGATCGCCTCCCAGTTACGCTCGGCCAGGGCGCCGACCAACGCTGCTCGGGTTTCTTCGATTCGCTGCAATACAAGACTCATGGTGATCTCCTCAGAACTGCGGAGCGGGCGCAGGCGCGATCGCATCCCAGCCTTCTTTGACGGTGCTCAGCAAGCCGGCAACCTCATCAAGAATGCGCGGATCGCTACTGATGTTCGCCTCCGCGAGACGCTTCATCATGTAGATATAAAGACCGTCCAGATCAGCCAGCGTATCCGCGGAATTTTCCAGATCCAGACCTTCGCGCAGTCCGCTGACGATGCCGATGGCCTTGCTGATCGACGTGCACTTGCCAGGAATGTCCTTGCGCTCGATCGCACCTTTGGCCTGGGCGATACGGTCCAGGCCGCCTTCCATCAACATTTGCACCAGGCGATGAGGGCTCGCTTCAGACGTCTGAGCGTGCGCACCTACTTTCTGGTATTGCCGAAGGGCTAACATCGGATTCATGTTCTACCTCATTTGCCACAATGACTCGTATGAACAGTGTATCGCCAGCGAGTCGAAAAACTTTAGACCATAAGACAAAAACCCGGCGCACGCTCGAAAGCGTAGCCGGGTTTTTGTCGCTCTTGCATGTTACTTCGCAGATTGCTGAGCGTTCAGCGAGCTGAAGAACGAAGTAATGTTGCTCGCTGTGGCCTTCATTTGTCCTACCAGCAGGTCCATGGCGTTGTATTTTGCAGTCAACGTCTTGGTCATGCCGGCAACGCGTATATCCAGTGCCGTTTGCTGGGCGGTAAGGCTACGCGTATTGCCGTTCAGGATCGTCAGACGCTGATCCAGCAAACCGGTGGTGGTCTTGCCATCGGCCGAAGCCTTGAGGTAAGGATCCACCGCCTTGCTCATGCGCGCCAACAGACCATTGGTGTCGTTGGTCCCGGTGAACATCTCCTGAACCTTGCCGCTCATGCCTGGCGTGGACATGGCCTTGTTGAACGCGGCCGTGTCGAACGTCAGGTTACCGGTATTGCGGTCGGTCATGACACCCAGCTGCGACAGATAGGCCATCGGGCTGCCAGCGGTAGCACTCGGGGCCGTGATTTGCCCACGGATATCGGCAACCAGCGAACGCGCCAGGGAGTCACCGGTGAACGCCGCCTGAACGGTCAGCTTGCCATCTTCGTCCGGCGTTGCCTTGGACAACGTATCAATGGTGTTTTTCAAGGTGTTGTATGCATCGACGAACGCCTGAACCGACGTCTGCAAACCCTTGGTGTTACCGTCGACAGTCACCGTGACAGGTGTCGGAGGCGTACCCGGGCTGACGGTTACCAGGTTCATCGTCAGACCACTGATGGCGCCGGTGACCGTGTTGCTCTTGCTGGTCACTGCCAAGCCGTCGATGGTCAGAGACGCATCCTGAGCGAGGCCGTTGACCGCGCCGGAAGCACCGGCCGCCGGGCTGGTGCCCATTTCCTGTGTGCCGTCGATTTCCAGGCCGGCAATGCCGCTGACCTTCATATCGGAGCCTGCGCCAGTCTTGCTCGAACTGATCACCAGACGCGAAGCGCCCGAGCTGTCGGTCACAATGTTGGCGGAAATGCCGTTGACGCCCTGAGCCGTGTTGATGGCGTCACGAGTGCTCTGCAAAGTGGCATTGGCCGGGATCGTGACATTGTAATCAGTGCCATTCTGACTGATTTTCAGGGTACCACTCGGAATGGCACTGGCAGCACCGCCGGCAAAGGATGCACTGGCTATTTTCGAACCGGTGGCCAGTTTATTCACAACAACACTGTAAGTACCCGAGACCGCGGTGTTATCCGCAGAGACCCCTAGAACGCCCGGAGTGCCCGAAGTCGCCGTGTAACCGGCAAACGCTGGATTGGTCTTGCTGCCCAGGTTGGTCATCGCCGTCTGGAATGCGGTCAGCGCACTCTTCAACGTGCCGATACCGGAAATCTTCAGCGTGTTGGTTTTAGTCGCATTATCGATCTGCGTCTGTTTCGGCGTCTTGTCGGCATTGACCAGCGCAGTAACGATCGCACCGATGTCCAGGCCGGAACCCAGGCCCGAACCCGGTAAAATTGGACTTGCCATGTGCATCTCCCTTGGGGTTATTGCCAGTCTTTTGACCAATGCCTGCGTCTAAAGAACTTCAAACACTATTCATGCCAGCTATCAGACTTTGGCGTCGAACAACACGTGACTCGCGTTGGCGAGGCTGTCTGCCAGCTTGAGGGCTTCTGCGGAGGGGATCTGTCGTACGACCTCGCCCGTCTCGCTCGCGATCACCTTGACGATGACCTTGCCGGAATGCTCGTCGATCGAGAATTCCAGATTGCGCTTGATCGACTGAACGAACTTCTCGATCTCCTGCACCGCCAGCTTCAGCTTGGTTTCATCTGCTTCCTGGCTCTTTTTCGAGGCAGGAACAGCATCAACGGTCTGAGGCTTGGTTTCCGACGGCTTGTCGGTAACGGTATTGGCTGGCTTGGGAGCCGGATAAGACACGTTAAGCTTGACGCTCATGTCCATGCTCATCACCTCATAACGTAAAAAGCGAGAGAGCACGCAAGCGCACTCCCCCGCTAAAACTCATTCCGAAATTACTGAAGCAGCTTCAGTACAGCGGAAGGCAGTTGGTTGGCTTGAGCCAGAACAGAGGTCGAAGCCTGTTGCAGGGTTTGCTGCTTGGTCAGGTTAGCAGTCTCTGCGGCGAAGTCGGTATCTTGTACGCGACCTTGTGCAGCAGTGGTGTTTTCGTTGATGTTCTGCAAGTTCTGGATGGTGCTGTTCAGACGGTTTTGCGAAGCACCCAGGCTGGCACGAGTTGCACCGATTGCAGCGATAGCGGCGTCGATTGCAGTGATCGCGTTGTCGATGTTCGAAGCGGCGGCAGCCGAAGTAGCACCGGTCAGAACAACAGTACCGCTACCTACCGACAGACTGGCGGCGTCGAACTTGGAGCTCAGTACCAGGTCGATGTGGTTAGCCGAACCGGTGTTTGCGCCAACTTGCAGAGTCACAGTACCAGCCGAACCGTCCAGCAGGTTTTTGCCGTTCAGGTTGGTCGAAGCCGAGATACGGGTGATCTCGTCGGACATCTGAGCGAATTCAGCGTTGGTAGCGGTCTGGTCAGCAGTGCCGTTGGTACCGTTACGTGCTTTAACAGCCAGTTCACGCATACGCTGCAGAATGTCGGTAGTAGCCTGCAGAGCGCCTTCAGCGGTCTGGGCAACGGAGATACCGTCGTTGGCGTTCTGGATTGCCTGGGTGTTACCGCGGATCTGGGAAGACATACGGTTGGAGATCTGCAGGCCAGCGGCGTCGTCTTTAGCGCTGTTGATTTTCAGGCCGGAAGACAGGCGCTGCATCGAAGTCGACAGAGCGTCGGAAGCGCGGTTCAGGTTTTTCTGAACGTTCAACGACGTGGTGTTGGTGTTTACTGTTAAAGCCATGACGAATTCCTCGTTGGTTGGGTACTGCGGCTTCCGGCCCTGGCAACCGCCGGGTATGGCCTAGAGAACCTTCGTAATAGTTATCGTCGGGTTTGCAGGTTGCTTGAGGGCTTTTTTGAAAAATTTTGCCATCACCCTGCCACCCCCTAGAAAACAAAGACTTAGCAGCACTTCACCTTCTAAAAAATGACGTCATAAAACCGTCCGTGGCGCAAAGCTGCGGGCCAGCGCCTTCGACCGTCGTCAGGCGGACGATTCTTCCAGCAATTGAATCAACTCGTACTCCATGAAGTCGGCAAGCCCCAACCAGTCCTGACGCTCCTGGCACTCGAGCATTTGCGTGAGCAACTGCGCCCAGGCCTGCTGCTTCTGCGCACCGGCCGACAGCAATGACTGCTGCGCGCCCTCGAACACATCGACCATGGTCAACGCGGCCTCGACATCACGTCCCAACCGAAACAGCCCGGCGCACTGGTGGCATTCGTCTACCCAGCTTTGCAGCGCAGTCATTGCACGAACTCCTGATTGAACGCTGTACCGGCAATCTGCGCGCCCGCGCGGCTGCTGTTGAAAAACGCCACCTGCGGCTGACTGGCGATGTATCGCTCCAGCACGCACAGATAACCGCGAAAATTGAGCTGGGTACTGACGCGCTCGCCATACCCGTCACGCACCCAGTGTCGCGCCTGATTTACCGACGGCCCCAGGTCACCATCACTCCAGCCGGCATGGGTCTTGTTCATCGGGAAAGCAAAATCGGCGCCGAACAGCGTGATGCGCGCAGCGCCCATCTTCGCCGCCAGGTCCACGGCCGGATGAATCACGCTGCCGCCCACATGCAGCAGTGCCCTGGGGTGCTGCTCACGCAATGCCGCATAGACCGGACTGGCCGAGTAACCGCCATAACGCTTGCCCTTCCAGGCCCTCAGCACCTCGGGATCACTCATGGGCAGGTACACCAGCGGGATGCCGTCGGACTCCTCGAAAGGCAAGTGCCGGAAGCTGATTCGCTGATCGATGCTCACCACATAGTCGGGCACGATCCCGTGCTCGCGCAGTGGCCGGTAAGCGGTATCGACACAAATGAACAACGGACGCCCGGACCGCTCGCGAATCGCCGCCAGGCGCTCGAAGTGCTGCTCCAGCGTCGGCCCGGTGCCGATCACATAAATCTCCCGACCGGTGCAGGTGCCGAACAGCGTCGCCACATCATCGTCGGCGAGCAACACGGGCAGGCAGTCCTGCAGGCGCTGCTGAATGAACGGTGACTGCGGATCGAACTCGCGATTGTTGAAGCTCAGGTGCACTTCGCTGACCAGTCGATCACGAATCTTTGCGTTGAAGTCATCGGCCAGCAGCATTTCGGCAGGCAATGCAAAGAACGGCGTGCAGATGTCGGGCAGGTCGCCGGCGTAGAGCAATTCAACTCGCGGATCCTGCAGCCACTCACGCTGATCGAGCAGTTGCAACACCAGGGTGAACAGCGCGCCATTGAGGATGTGCACATACAAGCGTTCAAGCCCGGCGCGCTCCAGCAACACCGTGGGCAAATCCCCGAGGCCGGTGCCGTAGACATGCAGTTGCGGCTTGTCCGTTGGCAGGCTGGCGGCCTGTATTTGCGCTTCGCGGACACGGTCATGCCGGCTGGTGAGCTGAATGCCGCCAATGCTCAGCGTCGAGCCCAGCCCTTGCGTCAGCTCGGCCTCGATTGCCGAACTGTCTTCGTTCAGCAATCGTGCGAACAGCGTCGGCCAGCGTCGCTCGAAGACTTCAGCGTTAGCTTGGAAAAACTCACTCATGGTGCCTTGCGCTCCCTTCAGGCAAAAAAACAGCGTTCAAGGTTACCCCTTGAACGCTGTTTTTGTATTCGTCGTTCGTACCGGACTCAAGGACGATAAATAATCGCCGAACCCCATGACAAACCGACGCCGAAACCACTGATCGCGATGCGACTCCAGTCGGAATCCATCACGTGTTTTTCCAGCAGCAGCGGCACACTGGACGACACGGTGTTACCGGTCTCGACCATGTCCTTGATGAACTTTTCCGGCTCGCCTTCGAAGCGCCGCGCCACGGCATCGACAATCGCCGCACTGCCCTGGTGGATGCAGAAGGCATCGATGTCATCGGCCTTCAGGCCGGAATCGTCGAGCAGTTCGTGCAGGTGCGCCGGCACCTTGAGCAGAGCGAAGTTGAACACCTGGCGACCGTTCATGAAGAACACGCCATCGGTCACTTTCAAGTGCGGTGCGCCGGAACCGTCAGTACCGAACTTGGCCTTGCCCAGCGCCCAGACCGGGTCTTCGCCCATCCAGGTGGCAGTAGCGGCATCGCCGAACAGCATGGTGGTGTTGCGATCTTCCGGATCAACGATTTTCGAATACGGGTCAGCGGTGATCAGCAGGCCGTTTTTCAAACCGGCGGCTTCCATGAAGCCTTTGATCGCGTAGATGCCGTAGACGTAGCCGGAGCAGCCCAGGGAAATATCGAACGCCGCGACATTGGTCGGCAGCCCGAGCTTGTCCTGGACGATGGCTGCGGTGTGCGGCAGGCCTTCCTCGTCACCGTTCTGGGTGACGACGATCAGCGCATCGATGGATTCACGTTTCAGTTCAGGGTTGTTGGCAAACAGCGCATTGGCCGCTTCAACGCACAGATCGGAGGTTTCCTGTTCCGCGTCTTTGCGTGGGAGGAAGGCCGAACCGATCTTGCCGAGGATGAATTCTTCATCCTTCTCGAATTTTGCACCTTGTGCGTAATTGTCCACGCCGGCTACAGGAACGTAGCTCGCAATGCTTTTTATGCCAATCATTACGGCTTCCCAATAATAAACAGCCCAATACCACCGCTCGCAAGGATTCGAGGGGCGCCGACAAACAGAAAACGGCCGCCACAACGGGCAGCCACGGGGAGCGCAAAGGGCTATCACTGGAACCGAAAACGGGCCAGGCGCCATCTCCCCGGTCATTACAATACAGTGAAGATGCGCGTTATGACTCGCAGGTCACGCTATTTTGCCGAATCGGTGCCAGATCGGGTCATTCGACCAATGACCAGTCCAGCGGCGTACCGCGTTTAATCGGCTGGCGCGCACGGCGCCCGAGGACGGCATCGGTGTGCTTGGGCGGCAGACCGAGACCGGGACGAATGGCGCGCACATTGGCCGCCGTGAAGGGTTCACCGGCCGCCATATCCGCCGTGACGTACAGCGACCGACGGTAAACCAGCGACTTCTGCTCAGCCTCGGTCACGCCGTAATGGACCTGGCCCATGGCCTGCCAGGCACGCTCGGTCTCGATCACCAGACTGGCCAGTTCCGCCGGTTCCAGCGAGAAACTGGCGTCCACCCCACCGGCTGAACGGTCGAGGGTGAAGTGTTTTTCCACCACCGTCGCGCCCAGCGCCACCGCCGCCACCGACACACCGACACCCATCGAATGATCGGACAGACCGACCTCACAACCGAACAGCTCACGCAGATGCGGAATCGTGCGCACGTTGCTGTTGATCGGGGTCGCCGGGTAGGTGCTGGTGCATTTAAGCAGCACCAGATCCTTGCAGCCTGCCTCACGGGCAGCGCGCACGGTTTCGTCGAGTTCGGCGATGCTGGCCATGCCGGTGGAAATGATCAACGGTTTGCCGGTCGCCGCGACACGGCGGATCAGCGGCAGATCGGTGTTTTCGAAACTGGCGATCTTGTAGGCCGGCACATCGAGGCTTTCAAGGAAGTCCACGGCGCTGTCGTCGAACGGTGTCGAAAACGCGAGCATGCCCAATTCCCTGGCCCGGGCGAAGATCGGCGCATGCCATTCCCAGGGCGTGTGGGCCCTTTCATACAGGTCGTAGAGCGAGGTACCGGCCCACAGACTGTTCGGATCCTTGATGAAAAATTCGCCCTCCGCCAGATCCAGGGTCATGGTTTCGGCGGTGTAGGTTTGCAGTTTCAAGGCATGCGCGCCGGCCTTGGCCGCCGCTTCGACAATCTGCAAGGCGACGTCCAGTGACTGGTTATGGTTGCCGCTCATTTCAGCGATGATGAACGGCGGCGCATCGGCACCGATCTGGCGGTTGCCGATATTGAAACTGCTCATTGACGGGATTCCTTCAAAACCTTGGTGAACGCGCAGGCACTCTGGGTGAACCCGGCGTCACGAAAAACATTCATCGAGGGCCGATTGGCCGGCAACACCTGGGCGGTGATGGCGGTCATTTGCGGCCAGTGCGCAGCCACAAAGGCCTCACCCTGCGCCAGCAGCGCCCTGCCCCAGCCGAGACCGAAACGCCCCTCGAACAGATATAGCGAAACTTCCGCCTCAAAGCCGCGCAAATCGTAGCGCAGGACGCCGACCGGGCCATCATCCGCCTCGGCCACCAGCAGCAGCCGCTGAGGATTGCGCAGACTCGCGTCCAGCCAGTTAACGTGCTGCGAGCAATCGATCGCCCCGCTGTCCAGCGACCAGCGGCGCACCGCCTCGGCATTGCGCCCGTCGAACAACAACTGCGCGTCATCCGGCGTCGCCAGACGCAACTTGAGCACCGCGCCGGCCAGTGCCGTCGCCACCCGCAGCGCACCGCGTCCGTCGACCAGTTGCCGCGAACGCTCGGCCAGGCTCTGGCGTAGATAAAAATTGCCCACGACAAAGCCGATGGCAGCGCGCAGTTGCTCGACGCTGACCTGCTCCCGCGCGCCCATGAACACATGCGCGCCGGCCGCCGCCATCACCTCGCCGTTGGCCTGCTGGTTGTTCGACACCGCGATGCAGATCGTCGGCAGGCCCAGGGCCGCGCGCTCCCAACTGGTGCCGCCGCCGGCGCCGATAAACAGGTCGGCCTCGGTCATGCGCCGATGAAAATCGCTGACGAAACTGTGCAGGCGCCAGTGCGGCCGCGTTTCGGCCAGCGCCTGCATCTCTGTCCAGGCCGGGTTGTCGGCACCGGCGACAAAATCCACTTCAAGCGCCGAAATATCCGCCAGCGCCAGCATCGCGTGATGAGTCTGGCGCGCCGCATCGAAACCGCCGAAATTCACCAGCACCCGGCGCGCCACCGGTTTGATCTCGATGGCCGGGCCACTGAATTCTTCGCGCAGCATGGCGAAGCGCGGACCGAGCAGCGTTCGGCACCCGGCCGGCAGCAGCGGCTGATAGTTTTCGCTGAGGCCCGAGAGGTTCTGATTGAGCAGCAGATCCACGCTGTAGCGCCGGGTCGCCAGATCGTCGACGGCGGCAATCCGTGGTGCAAAGCGACGGGCAGCGGTCTGCCAGTGATGGTCGAGGCCGTAATGGTCGGCGATCACCCAGTCAAATCCGGGCTGCCCTTCCAGTTGCGTCGCCAGTGCATCGATATCCGCCTGCCACGGCAGCATCGATTCGATGGCCTGCTCCGGGTCTTCACCGGCATAGCGATCCGGCAACGCGAAGGTCTCGAAGCCTTCGCTCTGCAACGCATCGAGCCGATGCCCCGGCAAACGACGACAGGCGAACGCGACATGAGTGCCTTGCGTGCGCAGCACTCGCGCCAGCGTCAGGCACCGGGCGATGTGGCCGCTGCCGATGGTCGGCGAGGCGTCGGCACGGATCAGCACTCTCATTGCAGTTCCCCGCCAGCCTTGAGGGCGGCGTAAAGGTATTCGGCGCGCTTCCAGTCTTCGACGGTATCGATGTCCTGCACCAGATACCGGGGCAGGATCACCGGCAGACTCGCCGGCGAATACAGCACCTCGCCACCCAGCCAGGCCTCGCGGCGCCCCCAATAGAACTGGCCGGCATCCTGAAAGGCAGCCGGCAGATCCTGCGAACGGGTGTTGCGAAATTCGGGGTACAACGCTGTCAGCGCGCCCTGCCCGTCGAGGGTCAAGGCGCGCTGCACCGGAAAGCCGAAATCGGTGACTGAAAATGCAAAGGACTTGTCCGGATGCTGCGCCAGCAACTCAAAGCCCTGACGCAGAAAGCGCGCCTGCAACAGCGGCGCCGTAGCGTACACACAGCAGGCGTATTCGAAGGCCGGCAGTTGCTGCAGGGCATGCGCGATCACCGCCGCAGTGCCGGTGAAATCATCGGCCAGCTCAGCCGGACGCATGAACGGCACGTGAGCACCGCTGGCCCGCGCCACGTCGGCGATCTCTGCGTCGTCGGTGCTGACCACCACCTGCTCGAACAACCCTGAATCGAGGGCCGTGCGAATCGAACGGACAATCATCGGCACACCGTCGAACGGCTTGAGATTCTTGCGCGGGATGCGTTTGCTGCCCCCGCGGGCCGGGATGATTGCGACGTTGTTCAAGGACGTTTTTCCAGCAGGAACCAGGTGATGTCGTCGACCGGAAACTGCGGATCGCGGTGATAACCGAAGCCGTAGTCCAGCAGTTGCAGATCAGGATAACGGTCAAGCATTTCCCCGGCAAAATCACGCTTGAACAGCTTGCCGCTGTTGCCGCGATAGGACACTTCCACCGGCGAGGGATTGTAGTACTCGGCGATCAGGATGTAGCGCGAACTCAACTCATACAACTGTGCATACGCCGTCGCCAATAGCTCCGGCGCCAGATGGATCAGCACACCTTTGCTCAGGGTCAGGTCGTATTGGCGTTCACGGTGAAAGTCGAACAGCGAACCGTGCCAGATATTCGCAATTTCCAGCGCTCGGGCCTGGGCGCAGGCACTGGCATTGATCTCGACCCCGAACAGCTCGCAGCGCGGCAGCAGCTGACGCAGCGCCTGCAAGTTGTTGCCGGCGTTGGTGCCCAACTCAAGCAGGCTGTCGATTCGCCCGGCCCGGGTCAGCGCCTTGGCGAACAACGCCAGATTGGCCGCCACCAGTGGCTCGCCGACGTTACGGTCAACGTACTGGTTGCCGAATTCGCCCTGCCAGAATTGTTCCTGCTCGCTCAGATCACGCATTACCGTTTTCCATCCACCGCCGCGGCGGCAATCATTCGGTCAACCGACGCAATTGCTCGACCACGTAGTCCTGCTGCTGATCGCTCAGCAACGGGAACAGCGGCAGGCTGATCGCTTCGGCGTAATAACGCTCGGCTTCGGGGAAGTCACCCTCGGCGAAACCCAGGTCACGATAGTACGGCTGCAAATGCACCGGAATGTAGTGCAGGTTCACGCCGATACCGGCGGCACGCAAGCCTTCGAACACCTGACGGTGGCTGAGGCTGATGCGCTCGGTCTGCAAACGCACCACATAAAGATGCCAGGCCGATTCGGCCTCCGGCTGGAGGCTCGGCACAGTCACCGGCAAGTACGCCAGCAAGCGCTCGTAACGCGCGGCCAGCGCCCGGCGACGGGCGATGAACTCGTCCAGTTTGCCCAACTGCGACAGGCCCAGCGCGGCTTGCAGATCGGTAATCCGGTAATTGAAACCCAGCTCGACCTGCTGGTAGTACCACGGGCCGTGGCTGGGCTCGGTCATCTGCTGCGGATCGCGGGTCATGCCGTGGCTGCGCAGGCGTTGCAGACGCTCGGCCAGTTCCGGGCGATTGGTCAGCACCATGCCGCCTTCGCCGCTGGTGATGATCTTCACCGGATGGAAGCTGAACACGGTCATCGCGGCAAATTCACCGCAGCCCACCGGACGCCCGGCATAGCTTGCGCCGACCGCGTGGGAAGCGTCTTCGATCACCGTGAAGTTGTAGCGCTCGGCCAGTTCGGCAATGCGCCGCATGTCGCAGCTCTGCCCGGAGAACGCCACCGCCACCAGCACTTTGGGCAGCGTGCCGTCGCGCTCGGCAGCATCGAGTTTGCTCGCCAGAACTTCGGCATCAAGGTTCCAGGTCAGCGGATCGATGTCCACGAAGTCCACGTCAGCGCCGCAATAACGCCCGCAGTTGGCCGACGCGAGAAAGGTGTTCGGCGTGGTCCACAAACGGTCACCCGCGCCGAGCCCCGCCGCCAGACAGGCAATGTGCAGCGCCGCCGTGGCGTTGCACACCGCCACGGCGAAGTCGGCCTGACAACGCTCGGCCATCGCCTGCTCGAAGCGTTCGATGGTCGGGCCCTGGGTCAACCAGTCGGACTGCAACACCTCGACGACCGCGTCGATGTCCGTCTGGTCGAGGCTCTGCCGACCGTAAGGAATCATACCGAGAGCTTCGCGTGCAGCTCGGCGATCTGCCCCACCGAGAGGAAGTGCGGGTTGGTGTCGGAGCGGTACTCGAAATCTTCGCCGACCGGCACACCACGCTCACCGAGTTTGTCCTCGGCAAAATCCACGTCGACGCTGGTGAAACGGATCGACGGCTGGATGGTGTAGTGATCGGCAAATTCCAGGGTCATCCGCGCATCGTCCAGCGGCACCATCAGCTCGTGCAGTTTCTCGCCCGGACGGATGCCGACGTTCTTGTGCGGCAGATGCTCGGCCATGCCGCGAGCCAGATCGACCACACGGATCGACGGGATCTTCGGCACGAACACTTCGCCGCCGTGCATCCGCGCAAAGCTGTCGAGCACGAACTGCACGCCGTGATCGAGGGTGATCCAGAAGCGGGTCATGCGCTCGTCAGTGATCGGTAGCTCCGTCGCGCCATCGGCGATCAGTTTGCTGAAAAACGGCACCACTGACCCGCGTGAACCGGCGACGTTGCCGTAGCGCACCACGGCGAAACGCGTCTGCTGTTCGCCGGCAATGTTGTTGGCCGCGACGAACAACTTGTCCGACAGCAACTTGGTGGCGCCGTACAGGTTGATCGGGCTCGCGGCCTTGTCGGTGGACAGCGCAACGACTTTCTTCACCCCGTTGTCGATGGCGGCGGCGATGATGTTTTCCGCGCCGTTGACGTTGGTGCGGATGCATTCAGTCGGGTTGTATTCCGCCGCCGGCACCTGCTTCAACGCCGCGGCATGCACCACGTAATCGATGCCGCGCATGGCCTGACGCAGGCGATCGGCGTCGCGCACGTCACCGAGGAAGTAACGCATGCACGGCGCGTTGAACGTCTGCTGCATTTCGTATTGCTTGAGTTCATCCCGGGAGAACACCACCACGCGCTTGGGCTGGTATTGCTCGAGCAGGCGCGCGATGAACTTGCGCCCGAACGAGCCGGTGCCACCGGAGATGAAAATCGATTTACCGTTGAACATGTCTTGAGTCCTGTTCCCTTTACGCCAGCTTCAGGCGATCAACTGCGCCCAATTCAGCGAAGCGCTGTCGTTCAGCACAAAGCCTTTGCCAGTCAGGCTCAGGTTCGCGTTGTACGCCTGATCCCGGGCGAACGCCGCCGCCCATTTTTCCTGCAACGCAGCCAGTGCCTGATCAGCCTGGGCGATATCGCCCTGATGGATGACTTGCACCGATGGCGTCCAGACGGTCAGGTAGCCGGCCTGGCCGGCTTTCAGGCACAGATCGACATCGCTGAAGCCTTCGGTGAATGTGTTGTCGTCCAGACCGCCCAAAGCATCAAACAGTTCTTTGCGCACCATCAGGCACACATTAGAAACCGCCGAGTAGTTCTGATCCACGGACAACCGGTACAGGTAACCCTGGGCGTCGTGTTTTTCGCCGACGAATGCCGAGCCAACCCCATCGTTCATGCCGAGAATCAGACCGGCCTGGCTGATCTTGCCGTCGCGGTCGACCAGTTTCGGGCCGACTACGCCGACTTCCGGACGCAGAGCGTGGTTGAGCAACGAGTCGAGCCAGTTCGGGTTGACCACTTCTGCGTCGGCCGCGAGCAATACCAGATACTCACCCAGCGCCTGCTGGCTGGCCGCGTTGTACAACGCCGGCGCGCTCAGCGGCTGATCAACGCGCAGCACCCGGACTTTCGGATGCTGATAGGTGCCGAGCCAGTCGTTGACTTGCGCTGACTGAGCGCCAGTGGTGGCGACCAGGATTTCGTATTTTTGATAGCGGGTGCGCAACTGCACGCCTTCCAGGCAACGTTGCAGGGCCGGCAGATCGTCGCCTGCCGGCACGATGATCGACACCAGAGGACGATCGCTGTGGTGGTAGTCGATCTGGTAAATGCCCGGCACGGATGAAGTGACCTTGGCCTTGTAGCCACGATTGCCCAGGTGACGCAACAGTGCCAGACGCTCGTGAGCGTTCTCTTCAAGCACCGGTGCCTGAGTGATCAGCAGCGGCTCATCAAGGTGGGCCAGGCTGTTGAGGCCATCCTGCTCGATGATGCGCAGCAGCAGATCGAATTCCAGTGCCTTGCTGTAGTCCGCCGAATAACCACCGGCCTCGACCAGCGCGTCGCGACGAATCAACCAATGACGCGCCATCATCGCTGGCAGGCTCAGGAGCAGATCCAGATTGAAGCCCGGACGGAACACGTCCACCAGCGCACCGTTTTCCGCGCGCTGGATTTCGTCGGTGGACACCGCTCGGCAATCACCGGCGTTCATCAGCTCCAGGCTGGCACGCAACAGGCCGCTGGCGGTGAACTCGTCCCCGGCTTGCGCCAGAAGCACCCAGTCGGATGGCGACTGACTGGCGCTCTGGTTAAGTTTGTCGATCAGGTTGCCCGGCGTCACGCGGACAAAATGCAGGGTGTTCTGTGCGGTGGTGGCCGCCGGTGCTTCACCGGTGGTGAACACAACGATCCTGAACGTCTTGCACTGGCCTTCGAGCAAGCTGTCGAGGCTGACTTGCAGCTTGTCGATATCGTTGTCCAGATCCAGCAGGAAAATACCGAACTGCTGACCGCCACCGTTGACGGCCAGATGCTCGGCAATCGCCTCGACCTGTCCGGCTTGCGGTTGACGCGAATCCAGCCACTTGAGCAGCCGGCCGGACTGCATGGCGTCGAACGTGCGATGGTGATCTTCCACCGTCAGCGCATCGAGCCGTGCAATCCAGTCACGCATTTTTTGCGCTTCTTCGTCTTCTCCCGACAATTCCAGTTGCGCCACCAGACGCTTGTTCACGGTACGGTTGAAGGCATTGAGGTCGTGGGCCTGCCACAGACGCTCGAGCACACTGTCCTGCGTGTCGTTATTGCGCGCCTGGAGCAGATGCGCCTGACGCGTCCACACCCCTTCGAGCCCCTGCAATTGAACGCGGCCGGCGGGCATCGCGTGCAGCATGAATTCGAACTGCGCCAGACGATCGAAGAATGCCTGGTTATAGAACGGCATTTCGACGTATTGCAACGGCCCGAAACGACGATCCGGCACCTTGAGCACCTGATTCCAGGTGGACTGGACAATCAGTTCCGCCGTCAGCGCCCGACCGCTTTGCAGGCTGTCGACCATGGCTTCGAAACTTTGCAGGGCAAACGCTTTGCTCTGTTCTGCATCCAGGCCCTGGATCGCAGTAGGCAACCCGGCGAGGAATTCAGCAAAGGCTTCACGCTCGGCCACCGACTTCGCGTCGGCGTACGTCAGCGAGTGGTAAACCTCGGTGCTGTGCTCGGAGTTGCCGTAGTTGATCTCGCGCACCACGTAAGGAATCGGCAGGATACGCGCCTTGGCACTGGCCAGCAGGAAGTACACGTGGCCGATTTCCTGCCATTGGAAACTGGTGCCTGGCGGCAGTGCCGAATGCCAGGTCTTCATCAGGTCGGTACGGGTCACCGCGTAGAACGGCGGGATGTACTGACTCATGTAATCGATGACCCGATCCTGAGCCTTCTCGGACGAGTAATCCTCCATGACTTTCTTGTCACGGCGGTAGTAGCTCACATCACCGGCCATCGACAGGTACATCAGGCAGTAGCCGTGGCACATGCCGTAGTCGGGATTTGCCTGGAGGAAGCCCACCGACTCGGTCAGCGAATCGTGCAGGATGAAGTCGTCGTCGGCCGCCAGCACCATATACGGCGTGGTCAGTTGCTCCACGCCATAGGCCAGTTTGGCCTGCATGCCCCAGTAGGCGAACTGCGGCACGTGGTGATATTCGACCGCGGAAAAGTCACCTTCAGGGCGTTCGGCCGTGGAGTCCAGCACCATGATTTTGCAGGGCAAGCTGCTGTAATACTTCACCGCCCGACGCAGGAACGCCGGACGATTGTGCGTAATCAGCACTACGGTCAACAACTCGTTGAGCGGTAGCGTCAGTTCAGAACTGTACTTGCCTTGCATAACTTCTCTCCACAACCGGCGACTCGCCGAGACAACGCTTTGGTGATGTTGCGAATTAACGAACGCGACGCAGATAGCCGTCCGGCGCCACGGTGATCAGCAGCTTGTTCTGCAGCTGAACATCGATCTCGAAATCCTTGTTCTCTTCCAGGTATTTCCACACGGCAGTCTTCGGGTTATCGCCCGGGCCCCATGGACGATCCGGGAAGAAATCGGCCGGCATGTCTTCAACCACGGTGTCCATCACCACGCAGTAGCTGTCGACCGACACCAGTGGCGCGTAGAGGCGCAGCTCTTCGAGCACGTGGTCGTGAGTGTGGTTGGAATCGAGCACCAGAATGACTTTCTTGCCTTCGGCAGCCGCACGCACCTGGGCAGCGATGGCCGGGTCGATGCTCGATCCTTCGATCATCTTGATGCGCTTGCTCATCGGGTGGCTTTCGATGGCTTCACGGTTGTGCGGACGAATGTCCAGATCGATGCCCAGCACTTCACCGTGACCTTGCAGTTCCAGCAGGGAGGCGTAGTAGATGATCGAACCGCCGTGGGCGATGCCGCACTCGATGACCAGATCCGGCTTCACCTGCCAGATGATTTCCTGCATGGCCATCATGTCTTGCGGCAGCTGGATGATCGGACGGCCCATCCACGAGAAGTGGTAGCTGTACTTGTGCTTGGCCGATTCGTTGAAGAAATCGCGGGCCAGGCCCGTCAGTTTCTGGTCGTCACCCTGCTGGGCGATCTGCTCGCGGCATTCGGCTTCAAAAGCTTTGTTGATGCTGTTGTCGGTCATTTTCAAAATCTCAAGGGTCACTGGAACGAAGCGCTGTCGACGGCGTGATAGACGTAACGTCCACCGGTCATCCGCTTGATCTCTTCGAGGTAATTGGAATTCATCACAAACAGGTTGGCGCCCTCGGGCAAGGCGTCCATCGCCTCTTGCGGCGAGGACACCCGGGCACCGCTCAGGGGCAGGTAACGCCCCTGCTTGGCCGGGTTGATATCGACCACGCGATCCACCGCCACGCCGGCGCGTTGCAGGAACAGCGAATAGATCACGCCTTTTGACGAGGCGCCCCAGATCGCCGAACCCTGCTCGGGCGCGCCCTGGATGATCTGCACCGCGCGCTCGAGGCTGGCGGTGAAATCGTCCGGCAAGGCCAGGCGCGGCACCGATTGTTCCGGGGTCAGGCGCAACGTGGCGAGGTCAGCGACGATGTACAGGTACTGGCCACCGAACAGGTGACCGGCCTCGTGCACGGTGCCGAACATCCGGCGCAGGTCATCGAGGCGGAAGTAATTGACGTGCTCGTAGAACAGGTCGAACCAGGCGCGGTGTTCAAGGATCCAGTCGAAGCACGGCACTTCGATGTAGATCTGCCCGCCGCCCTGATTGGCTTCGGCGATCACCGCCAGAAAGCTCAGCGGATCCTGGATGTGTTCCAGCACATGACGTAGCACGATGGCGTCCGCCTCAAGTCCCAGACCACGGTTGAACGGCGCCTTGATCACGTCGGCGTTCTCGCCTTCGTAGGCCGGGTCGATGCCGGTGATGCGGTAGCCCTGACCCTTGAGCAGCTCCAGGAAATAACCCTTGCCGCAGCCGACTTCGATCAGTTCCTGGCCCTTGAAGTGCCGGGCAATGATGCCTTCGACATCGCTCAGGTGCTTCTGGAACTGGCCGGAATGCGCCTGTTCGTTCTGGTAGTCGGCGTCGTAGCTGAGCTTGTCGGCGTCGAACGCCGCATTGAAGATCAGACCGCTGCGCTCATCCTGCACCAGCAACATGTCGGCGCTGGCCGATGCCTTCGCCGATTCGGGATCGGCAAAGGTACGGTTCTGCAGCACCGGCAGGTCGGTGACCCGATACAACTCGTGCCTCATTGCGGCTCTCCCAATAACTGTTGCAAGCGCTCGGTCACCGCCCAGAACGCCAGCGGTTCGTGGGTCGGATACGGGTAGTGGCCGAGGTTCAGGCCGATGGTCGCGCCGCGCTCACGCACGCGCTTTTCGACCAGCGCCCGCACCGAAACCGGCTGGCCGCTGGCGCAGTTGATCGTGCCGTCGAAATCGCGTTTGTGCAGGATCGCGGCGAGGTACGCGGTGGCTGTTTCAATCGCCAGGAAGTCCCGCAGCTGTTCACCGGCCGACATGTTGAACGTCGCATCGCCGGCATCGATTGCCCGGTCCAGCGCCGCCAACAGACTGTTGGGGTTCTGCCCGGCGCCGTGCAGGTAGAACAGCCGTGCCCACTGCAGGGTGAACGAATGCTCCTGCTGCAGATTCTGCATAAACAGGTGCAGGGTGTGTTTGGCCAGACCGTAAGGATTGGCCGGCTGCGCGTCGTTCTGTTCGCTCAGCGGGCCGCTCTGCATGCCGTATTCGAAGCAGGTGCCGGTCACCAGCACCTGCTTCACGCCCGCCTCTACCGCGCCTTTGATGAAGCGATAGTCGGCCATCAGGTTGTGCTCGAAATGGAACAGCGCCCGATAGTTTGGCAACCCCGGCCAGGCCAGGTGCGCGAGTGCATCGACGCAATCGGTCAGCGCCGCGACATCCAGATCCGTCGCGTGAATATCCGCGCTCACGAACTCGACGTCATTGATCCACGGCATGTCCGCGGCTTTCTGCGCGTCGCGCGCAACCGCCCGCACCGTGCAGCCACGGGCCAGCAACGCTGCGACCAGATGCCGACCGACGAAACCCGTGGCCCCGGTGACCAGAACCTTCACAGCACGCTCAACTCAGGCACGGCGATCACGAAGCGACCGTCCCACTCACGCACCTGGGCCAGTTGCTGACTGACTTCGTGCAACAGGTTCCATGGCAGCACCAGCACGTAATCCGGCTTCTCGATATCGATCTGCGCCGGCGCGACAATCGGGATGCGGCTGCCCGGCAGAAACTTGCCCTGCTTGTGCGGGTTGGCATCGGCGACCCAGGCCAGCAGATCCGGTTTGACCCCGGCGTAGTTGAGCAAGGTGTTGCCCTTGGCAGCGGCGCCATAACCGACCACACGTTTGCCGTCGGCCTTGGCCTGCAACAGGAAACGCAGCAGGTCATGCTTGATGCGCTCGGCGGCCGGCGCCAGCGTCGCGTAGTACCCGGTGGTTTTCACCCCGGCATCGAGTTCGGCCTGCAACTGCTGTTGCACGGCCGGCTGCACGGCGCGGCGTTCGCCATCCTTGCGCTGGACGAACACCCGCAGCGATCCGCCGTGGGTGGTCAGCTGGCTGACGTCGAACACTTCCAGGCCGTTGCGTTCGCACAGCGTCTGCACGGCAGTCAGGGACAGGTACGAATAGTGTTCGTGATACAGCGTGTCGAACTGCGCGCCCGCCATCAGCGTCAGCAGTTGCGGGAATTCGAAGGTGGCGACGCCGGTCGACTTGAGCAGCGTGGCGAAACCACCGAGGAAATCGTTGATATCCGGCACGTGAGCGAGCACGTTGTTGGCGGCCATCAGGTCGGCGGCCCAGCCTTCGCTTTTCAGCTGGGCGGCGGTGTCGCGACCGAAGAACAGTTCACGGATCTCCAGGCCTTTTTCCCGTGCCGCCTGCGCGGTGCTGCGGGTCGGCTCGACGCCCAGGCACTGGATGCCGCGACCGGCCACGTATTGCAGCAGGTAGCCGTCGTTGGCCGCGACTTCCACCACCCGACTGTCGGCGGTCAGGCCGAAGCGCTCGACCATCTCGGCCACATAACGCTCGGCGTGGGCCAGCCAGGTGCTGGAGAACGAACTGAAGTAGGCGTACTCGGCGTCGAACAGGCTGTCGGCGCTGGTGTAATCCTCGGTCTGCACCAGCCAGCACTCTTGGCACACGGCGACCTTCAGCGGCACCCATTGTTCGGCCTGCTCCAGCCGATCGGCATGCACATAGGCGTTGGACGGTGGCGAGGTGCCGAGATCGATCAGCGGCAAGCTCAGCGGTGCGGCGCACCCACGGCAGTTCATAGACGCACTCCAGCAAAGTGTTGATCGAGCGCGGGATGGCTGGAATCCCGGGCTGACAAATTATTGACAGGCAACGGCCAGGCGATCGCCAGCCGTGGATCGTTCACTGACAGACCGCCCTCGTGCTCCGGCGCGTAATCGGCGCTGTGCAGGTAAAGCAGTTCGGCATCTTCGGTGAGGGTCTGGAAACCGTGGGCGAAGCCGGCCGGAATCAGCAGGCTGCGTCCGTCGCCGGCCTTCAGGTGCTCGGCGTGCCAGTGCAGGAAGGTTTCCGAGTCCGGGCGCAGGTCTACCGCCACGTCCCACACCTCACCGCGCAGGCAGGTGATCAGTTTGGCTTCCGGCGCGTTGGCATTCTGGTAATGCAGACCGCGCACACTGCCCTTCTCGCGGGTGCAGGAATGGTTGATCTGGCGGATGTGAAATTCACTGCCGAACGCCTTCAGGCTGCCTTCGCAGAACAGCCGGGCGAAGTGCCCGCGCTGATCTTCGAAGCGTTTGTGCTGGACGCTGAACAACCCGGCCAGCGGCAACGGTTTCAAGGAAAACTCGCTCACAGCGCGCCCCGGTACAGGTTCAGTTGGCCGAGGGTCACGGTGCGCATGTCATCGCCGTTCTGCCACGCCAGGTGCCAGTCGAGGGTCTGGGTCAGGCATTGCTGCAACGACCAGCGCGGCTGCCAGCCCAACACCTGACGGGCGCGGCTGCTGTCCAGGCGCAGCAGACCAGCTTCGTGCAGGTCACTCTTTTCGAGGCGCAGGCCACGGGCCTGAGGCCATCGGTTGGCGAGCAGTTCGACCACTTCGCCGACGCTGCACATGTCCGTTTCACCCGGGCCGAAGTTCCACGCACCAGCGTATTCCGGGCCTTCTTCATAGAGCCCGGCGGCCAGTTGCAGGTAGCCGGCCAGCGGCTCCAGCGCGTGCTGCCACGGGCGCACGGCTTGCGGGTAACGCAGGGTCACCGGCTCGTCGGCCGACCAGGCTTTCAGGACATCGGGAATCAGCCGTTCAGGAGCGAAATCACCGCCGCCCAACACGTTGCCGGCCCGCGCAGTGGCCAGCGCCAGACCGTGCTCGGCGTACTTGTCGGCCGGGAAGAACGATGCCGCGTAAGACTGCGCCAGCAACTCGCAGCACGCCTTGCTGCTGCTGTAAGGGTCGTGTCCACCGAGGGCTTCGTCCTCGCGGTACGGCCACAGCCATTCCTTGTTGGCGTAGACCTTGTCGGTGGTCACCAGCACGCAGGCCCGCACGCAACCGACCTGACGAATCGCTTCGAGCAGATTGAGGGTGCCCATGACGTTGCTCGAATAAGTGCCGAGCGGATCGCGATAACCTTCGCGCACCAGCGGCTGGGCTGCCAAGTGCAGGACGATCTCCGGCTCGGTGTCAGCGATGATCTCAAGCAAGGCGCCGAGGTCACGCAGGTCGCCACGCTGATCGTTGATGCCTTCGCTCACGCGCGCCAGTTCGAACAGGCTCGGCTCGGTCGACGGATCGAGGGAAAAACCGCTGACTTGCGCGCCGAGGCTTTGCAGCCACAGGGTCAGCCAGCTGCCCTTGAAACCGGTGTGACCGGTGACCAGAACCCGCTTGCCGCGCCAGAACTCAGGACTCAGGCCCATTGCTTCCATGGGGCCTCCCCGCTCTGCCACAGTGCTTCGAGATGGTTCTTGTCGCGCAGGGTATCCATTGGATGCCAGAAACCTTCGTGTTCGAAGGCTTTGAGTTGTTCGTCCTGGGCCAACTGAGCCAGGGGCTCCGCTTCCCAGGTGGTTTCGTCACCGGCGATGTACGACAGGACTTTTGGCGACAGCACGAAGAAGCCGCCATTGATCCAGCCGCCGTCGCCGCGCGGTTTTTCGGTGAAGCCGAGGACCTGATCGCCATGGCGCTCAAGGGCGCCGTAGCGGCCCGGCGGCTGCACGGCGGTGACGGTCGCCAGACGGCCGTGACCCTTGTGGTAGTCAACGAGTTGCGCAATGTTGATGTCGGAGACGCCGTCGCCGTAGGTGAAGCAGAACGCCTCTTCATCCTTGAGGTAACGGCCGGCACGCAGCAGACGGCCACCGGTCATGGTTTCCTCGCCGGTGTCGATCAGGGTGACGCTCCACGGCTCGCTGTAGTTCTGGTGCACGTCCATGCGGTTGTTGCGCATGTCGAACGTGACGTCGGAGGTGTGCAGGAAGTAGTTGGCGAAGAAGTCCTTGATCGCGTAGCCCTTGTAGCCGAGGCAGATCACGAAGTCGTGGATTCCGTGGGCGGAATACTGCTTCATGATGTGCCAGAGAATTGGCTTGCCGCCGATCTCGATCATCGGCTTGGGCTTGAGGTGCGACTCTTCACTGATGCGCGTGCCGAGGCCACCCGCCAAAATAACTGCCTTCATCGTCTCCCCTCTTCTACGTCACAGGGCTCGGCCTCGCTGCTGCAGGCCTTTGCGGCTGAACCTTTGCCAGTCCGGGCGCAGGTGAATGACCGCGAGCGCTCGTTTTATGGCGATTTGAGGGGGACTTGCAGGAAACGCGCCAGCTCCGCCAGCACCGCGTCGGCGAGGAAATGCAGGCATGAAAAAAGGGATGAATCCGTTGCCGGACTCATCCCTTCATCAAGCTACTTCAATCAATCGGGCGGATCAGCCAAACATCGCGAACCCATCGATCGTGGCCGGCAGGTCGTAGACCTGACCGTCAGCGGTCTGCAGATGCTCGATTTTGTTGTACCCGGCATACCCGGGATACCCGGCAGACTCGGCGTACCAGCCTTGCAGTTTCACGCCGCTGTCGGGAACGCCGACGCTGCCGTCGTTGGTGCCATGCAGATAGGCGTCATCACCGATGCGAGTGACGTTCAGCTGGCTGAGATTGGCGACAGTATTCAGGATCAGCGTGTCATTGAGGTCCCAGCCTTCGTCCTGAATCGTTACCAGCCCGGTGGTGTTCACGATGTAGGTATCGTCACCCATACCGCCCAGTGCGATGCCGCCAGTGCCCGATTGCCCCGGGAGATTGAGGTTCAGCACGTCGTTGCCGCTGCCACCGGACAACAGATAGCTATTGCCGGTGCCGGTGAGCACGTCATAACCGTCATCACCAAAGGCACTGCCGTCGTGGACCGTGATGGTGTCACTGCCCTGATCACCGTGGGCCACTGTACCCAGGTCATTCACGGCGCTGACGATAACATCATCGCCCGAGCCGCCAGACAGCGTGTCGGCCTGCGCGACATCTCCATCGAGACCTGATTTCAGTCCGCCGTAGAGGTGATCGTTGCCATCGTTGCCATTGATCACATCGTCGCCGTTGCCACCTTCCAGGATCGCGTCCTCGCGGCCGGCATCCATCACATCGTTGAAACGACTGCCTTGCAGACCTTCGACGTCGTAATACATGTCCCCTTCAGCTGTACCGTTCTGGCCAATCCTCCACAGGTTGACCACCACACCCGTATCGCTGTCGTCATAGCTGACGATGTCCGTTCCCGCGCCACCGATGAAGACATCCCGTCCGGCGCCACCGTAGAACAGGTCATTGCCGCTGCCGCCGAAGATGTGGTTGTCGGAATCGTTGCCATAACCGGTGAAATCGGCCGTGCCGGTGTAGGTCATTTTCTCGATGAACGGGTCCATTTTCATGACCGACAGGCTGGTGTACAGCTCGTCATAACCCATGCCTGAGTCTGACTCGATGATGGTCACACCCTCGCTGTTGATCGTGTAGACGTCGCTGCCCCAGCCACCTTCGAAGGTCACGCCACCGGAGTTGGCGGTGAAGTGATCGTCCAGGTTCGTTCCGACAACCTTTTCCACATTGATAAAGGTGTCGCCTTCGGCGTAACCGCCGGAACCGAAGCCCTTGCCATCACGAAACTCGATACTGACCGCATCGTTGGAAGGGCTGTAATCGACGGCGTCAAAGCCATCGGCACCGTCCATGACCATCGTGCTTGCGCCCGCGAAGATCACATCGTTGAAGTTCGAACCCTGCACGGCCTCGATGCTCGAGTAGGTATCGCCCCATGCAATGCCGGTGGCGCCCCAAATGCTGGAGAGTTCGATACTGACGCCTTCAAGGCTGTCGGTGTAGCTGACGGTGTCGAATCCTTCACCGCCAAAGAACTGATCGCCACCGTCACCGCCCCACAGAATGTCATTGCCGGCACCTGCGATAATCACGTTCGCCCCGGCATTGCCGTAACCCTTGAAGTCGCCGGTGCCAGTGAATGTCATCTTGTCGAGGAACGGGTCCATCTTCTGGATGTTGACGCTGGTGCGCAATTCGTCATAACCGCCGTACTCGTCTTCGATAATCGACACGCCTTCGCTGCCGACGATGTACACATCATCGCCGTTATCGCCTGCCAGCGTGACGCCGGCGATCGAACTGGCGAGGGTGTCACCGTGGGCGCTGCCGATGACTTTTTCGATGCCAACCAGGGTATCGACGGAGCCGCCCGCCTTGGAGACAGTGGCCAGTCCCTCGCGGAAATCGACGCTGACGCCTTGCGGCATCACCTGATAACTCACCGAATCGAACCCTTCTCCGCCATCCAGCAGATCGGACCCCGCGGTCCCCCAGATCTGATCATCCGACTCCAGTCCGTAGAGTTCGTCATTGCCTTCACTGCCGCTCATGAGGTCGGCTTCACTCGTTCCATAAATCACTGACATCTGCTACTTCCTTGCGTGGTTGAAAACCGGTTTGATCCCTCAGCTGCCGAGTGCACACCTGCAGCCGCATTGCGATTGCAGGTGTGCGATTCAGTGGTCAGCCAAACATCGCGAACGCATCACTGTTAGCCGGCAGATTGATGGTCTGCTTATCGGCTGTCACGATCTGCTCGATGGTGTCGGAACCGGCAAACCAGTCCTTCAGGCGCACGCCCTCGTCTGGCGTCTGACCGGCTGAAACGCTGTAACGGTGCAGATAGAGGTCATCGCCGACACGGTCGACTTGCAGTTCCGAAGCGCGAATGTACGACAGCACAATCTTGTCGCCACGGCTGGTGCCGTTGTCCTGAAGGGTGACCAATGCCGAAGTGTCGATTGTGTAGGTATCGTCACCTTCACCACCGAAGGCCGAACCGCCGGACTTCAGTATCAGATTGTCATTGCCTTCACCACCGTCGGCCATGCCATGAAACACGGTGATGGTGTCATCGCCCGCTTCGCCATACGCGCGGCTGCCGGTGTCGTTGGCCGCGGTGAGAATCGTGTCGTTGCCATTGCCGCCGTAGAGCGTGTCAGCCTGAGCTCCTGCATTGGGTGCCGAACTGGCTAACGGCCCGGCCACGGAAACCAGGCCTCCATAAATGAAGTCGGCACCGTCGCCGCCATAAATCACGTCGTTGCCGGTGTTGCCCTCAAGAAAATCGACGGCCGAACTTCCGGTCAACGTATCGTTGAATTGGCTGCCGATCACTCGCTCGATATTGAGCAGCACATCACCTTGAGCATCGCCGCCTTCGTTGAAGCTGGTCTGCAGATTGATGTTCACAGCGGCCTTGCTGTTGATGTACCAGGCGGTGTCATGCCCTTCACGCCCATCGATCAGGTCCGCACCGGAGCCACCGATGAAGTTGTCACCGAATGCCGTTCCGGACAGGGTGTCGTTGAAATTGCTGCCCTGGAAAAACTCGATTCCGGTGTAGGTATCGCCGGCCGCGTCACCCGCATTGACCTTGGTTTTCAAATCAATGGTGACAGCGCTATCGGATTGCTCGTAGCTGACCATGTCCATGCCCAGCAACCCGTCAAAGGCCATGGCCGCGCTGTCAGCGATGAAAATGTCATCGGCTATCGTGCCGCTCAATCCCTCGATGCTGACGTAGGTATCACCGGCTGCAATCCCGGAGTGGATCCCGGTTTTCAGGTTGATGGTCACGCCGATGGTGGTGTCGGTGTAGCCGACCGTGTCGAATCCGGCTCCACCGATGAACCGGTCGGCACCGGCACCGCCATAGAGCGTGTCGTTGCCGGAACCGCCGGTGATGATGTTGTCGATCGCATTGCCGTAGCCCGTGAAGGCGCCAGTACCGGTATACGTCAGAATTTCGACGTTAGCCCTCAGACTTTGCTGTCCGAATGTCGTACGCACCTCGTCAATGCCACCGTCGACCTTCTCGATCACCTCGCTGACATTGGTGCCATTGATGTAATAAACATCGTCACCCGCACCGCCTTCCAGGGTCATGGTCCCGCCCGCGACATAGAACGTGTCGTTGAACGCTGTGCCGATCACCTTCTCGATGTTGGTCAAGGTGTCGCCCTGAGCATCTCCACCGATGCCGGCACGGCCGGTGCCACTGGCTACGAGTTCGATGTTGATCGCTTCAGCAGACGTTGAATAATCCACCGCATCTGCCAGCCCGTCACTACCGTCAAAAGCAAACACCCGGCTGTCGGCAACAAAGATGTCATTGACGCTCGATCCCTTGATCACCTCGATGTCGGTGTAGGTATCCCCCGCTGCAATCCCGGAATTGACCCCGGTCTTGAAGTTGAGCGTTACACCCACGGTGCTGTCGGTGTAGTCCACGGTGTCTCTGCCCGCACCACCGATGAATTGGTCCGCGCCAGCGCCGCCCTGGAAAATATCGTTACCGATGCCGCCCGTGATGATGTTATCGCTGGCGTTGCCAAATCCGGAAAAGTTGACGGTTCCGGTATAGGTCAGTCGTTCGACGTTGGCCGACAGGTATTGAACTTCATAATTGGTACGGACCTCGTCATTTCCGCCGCCAGCCTGCTCGATCACCGTGGCGACCCGCGTACCGTTGATGATGTAAACATCGTCACCTGCACCGCCTTCGACGGTCACGGTCGCGCCCGCGACGTTGAACGTGTCGTTGAAGGCCGTGCCAATCACCTTCTCGATGCTGGTCAAGGTATCGCCCTGAGCATCACCACCGATGCCGGCACGACTGGTGCCACTGGCTACGAGTTCGACATTGATCGCCTCGGCAGACGTCGAGTAATCCACCACGTCAGCCGCTCCGCCACTACCGTCAAAAGCAAACACCCGGCTGTCGGCAACAAAGATGTCATTGACGCTCGATCCCTTGATCACCTCGATGTCGGTGTAGGTATCCCCCGCTGCGATCCCGGAATTGACCCCGGTCTTGAA
>NZ_JAIHBA010000007.1:47506-103706 GCF_019718735.1 Pseudomonas sp. RIT778
CACTACCGTCAAAAGCAAACACCCGGCTGTCGGCAACAAAGATGTCATTGACGCTCGATCCCTTGATCACCTCGATGTCGGTGTAGGTATCCCCCGCTGCGATCCCGGAATTGACCCCGGTCTTGAAGTTGAGCGTTACACCCACGGTGCTGTCGGTGTAGTCCACGGTGTCTCTGCCCGCACCACCGATGAATTGGTCCGCGCCGGCGCCGCCCTGGAAAATATCGTTGCCGATGCCGCCCGTGATGATGTTATCGCTGGCGTTGCCAAATCCGGAAAAACTGGCGGTTCCGGTGTAAGTCAGTCGTTCGACGTTGGCCGACAGGTATTGAATTGCATAATTGGTACGGACTTCGTCATTTCCGCCTCCAGCCTGCTCGATCACCGTGCTGACAACGGTGTCGTTGATGATGTAGACATCGTCACCCGCACCGCCTTGCAGGACCACGGTACCGCCCGCCACATTGAACGTGTCGTTGAACGCGGTGCCGATCACCTTCTCGATGCCGGTCAAGGTGTCGCCCTGAGCATCACCACCGATGCCGGCACGGCCGGTACCATTGGTTACGAGTTCGACATTGATCGCCTCGGCAGACGTCGAATAATCCACCACGTCAGCCGTACCGGCGCCGCCGTCAAAAGCAAACACCCGGCTATCGGCGACAAAGGTATCGTTGCCGCTCGAGCCGAGGATTCGTTCAATGCCGGTGTAGGTATCGCCCGCCGCGATGCCGCTGTTGACACCGGTTTTCAGGTTGATGCTGACGCCGACAGTACTGTCGCCGTAGCTGGCGGTATCGATGCCGGCGCCACCGATAAATTGATCGGCGCCCGCGCCTCCATAGAACAGATCGTTACCGACACCACCGGTAATAATGTTGTCGCTGGCATTGCCCCAGCCGACGAATGCCCCGGTGCCGGTATAGGTCAGACGCTCGACGTTCGCGCTCAGGTAGATCTGGCCGAAGCTGGAACGCACCTCGTCGTCGCCACCACCTGCCTGCTCGATCACCGTACCGCCATTGTCGAGGATGTAGACGTCATTACCGGCGCCGCCTTCAAAGGTGAACGTGCCCTTCTGCGCCGTGAACGTGTCGTTGAATGCGCTACCGATAACCTTCTCGATATTGGTCAGGGTATCGCCCTGGGCATCGCCGCCGGTACTGGCAAGACCTGCAAGGTTTACATTGACCGCCGCTGAGGACGCCGAGTAATCGACGGTATCGGCGTTTCCATCACCACCATCGATCTTGTCAGCTCCGGCACTGCCCCTGATGAGATCATTACCCGCCAGACCGTTGATCTCATCATCACCCGAAGTACCGTTCAGCGTATCCGCGCCGCTTGTTCCGTTTATGACTGCCATCGTTTCTTCCTTGCCTTTGTATGAACCGGTACCTGTCAGCGTGGCGAACGCACTTGATCGCGGCGCACCGCTCGTTAAGCGAATCTGTTGATATCGACAGAAAAATCCCAACGCTTGAGTGCGCCGACAAAAAAAAGTATCGCGATTGATACAAATACGTTTTTTGCAGCGCAAAAAAACAGGCGACTCGAAAGTCGCCTGTTTTGCAGAGGGTCATGCGCGAGCGGATCAGTCCGCCAGCCAGCCCGCTTCCCAGTACCGCAGGTTGTCGCCGCGCAGTACGTAGTCGCGCAGTACGACTTCACGCAGCTCATCACCCATGCGATAGCTGGCGTCCGGGTCGGCCAGGTGCATGCGGATCGCTTGCAACCACTCATCCGTGGAGTTGGTCTTGATCCGCGTGCAAGGCAAATAACCGCGATAAGCCTCGGTGTCGGTGCAGATCACCGGGTAGCCGCAAGCGCCATACTCCAGCAGGCGCAGGTTGCTCTTGCAGTCGTTGAAGATATGGAACTCCAGCGGTGCCAGGGCCAGGTCGAGGTTGAGGCTGGCCAGTTTCGCCGGGTACACGTCGAGGCCGATCACGCCATGGAACTCATGCATGTACGGACGCAGATCGTCCGGGCACATGCCGAAGAACACCCAGTCGACCTCGTTCGCCAATTCGCGAACCACATCGGCGATGACAGCAAGGTCACCGTGGTGACTGGTGCCGCCACCCCAGCCGACCCGCGGTTTTTTCGACGTGCGGCGCTGGCTGCGCAGGTCTGACCACAGGTGTTTGGCCAACATGTTCGGAACAACGCGAATATCGTTGTGCATGCTCGACAGCGCATTACCCAGCGGTGCCGTGGACACCACGACCCGGTCGCACATGCCGATCGCACGACGTACCAGCGCCTCCATCTCATCCTTGCCCGGCATGTTGCGAATGTGGGCATTGCGATGGGGAACATGGATCACGTAATCGTCGAGCTCGTAGATCCGGCGGGCATTCGAATATTTTTGCAGGCTCGGAATCTCGTTGATCGGGCCTTCGGAATATCGTCCCTGCAAAATGATCACGTCCGGCGACTGACGCTCGATCTCAATGATCGTCGGCAGGTTGTAGTGAATACGCCCCAGCGCCCGGCCGGCCGCTTCCAGCTCGATCAGCGGTTGCGTCACGCGGTAGTGACCGATGGCCGATGCGTTGACCGGCAGTGCGAGGATTTTCGGCAACTGCGGCTGCGAAAACGGGCTCCAGCCCGTGCGCAACCCCGGATCGAGACGGAAGCTTGACCCGACAATCCCGTTCAATGACAGGTTGGCGTTGTACGCAGGATCGCGCGCCACAATCGGCAGCCAGCGCTTGTAGAAGACTTCCTGCTCCTGACTGTGCAACGCCACTTCAGCGTCGCTCGCCGCCACGACCGGCTGTGCGCCGAGTGCCAGTTGGGCGAATGGTGTCCAGACCACCAGATAGCCTTCCTGACCAACGCGCAGGCACAGGTCGACCTCGTGCAGCGACTGCGCCAGGTTCTGCTCGTCAAGCCCGCCGACCGCATCGAACACCGACTTGCGCACCATCAGGCAATCGCTGCCGACTGCGCTCAGATCCTGAGCGACCAGCAGCCGGTACATGTAACCCGTCGCGTGCATCGACTCGCCGTAAAACGGCACACCCGCCGGCCCTTGCAGGCCGAGAATCAGACCGGCATGCAACACCCGGCCATCCGGGTTGAAAATCTTGGCACCCACCACGCCGACTTCCGGGCGCTGTGCGTGATTGAGCATTTCCGCCAGCCAGTCACCGTGGGTGATCACGCTGTACGGATTGAGCAGCAGCACATACTCGCCACGAGCATGGCTGACCGTGACATTGCGCACCGCCGCCACATTGTCCTGCAGCGGGCAGTCGAGGACGCGAATCCGCTCGCTGCCCAATTGCGACATGCCGTCAAACCAGGCCTTCGCCTCGGCGCTCTGGCTGCCGTTGTCGACCAGCAACAACTCATACTCGCCGTAGATGGTTTTCTCCAGCAGACTCTCGACACAACGCTGAACCGCCGCCGTCTGATCCTTGCTGACGATGACAATCGACACCAGTGGCTGGCTGGCGTGGTGGTAGTTCACCCGATTGAGCAAAGCCGAACTGCCCCGGCGGATCTCATGCGAGATGCCCAGACGGTGCAGGTGTGCTTCCAGCAATTGCGCGTTGTTGTCTGCCAGTTGCGGCTCCGACAGCCATTTGGCCAGATCGAATGCCGACTCCAGCAGAATCTCCGAAATGTGGCCGACCGCCTGCAAACCGTCGTTCTCGACCATGCGCAGCAATAAGTCGTGCGGCGCCAGTTCGCCAAGGGCGGAGTCGAAACCACCCAGCGTCAGGAAGCGTTCACGCTCGAATGCCAGCGCCCTGCCTACGTACGGATAGCTGCGCATCAGGTCCAGGTTGAAATCCGGCTTGAACACGGGCTCTGTGGATTCGCCCTGGCTCAACCCGCCTTCATCGCTGTACAGACACATCAGCGTGCGCGAAAGCGCAATGCGCTCAGCCATCACCAACAACGCCGGCACGACCAGACGATCACCGGCACGCAGCAGATAGAACCAGTCAGCGCCGTCCAGTTGCGGCAACAGTTCATTGAGCTGCTGGCGCCAGTCATCCTGTAGCGGCATGCGCACGACACGCTCATCCAACTGCGCTTCGCTGCACGATGCCGACAATACGAGGGTCAGCTCAGGCACATACTCCTGGGCTGCGAGCGATTGAAGCGTCAACTCCAGGGCAGAAACGCTGTCCTGCTCGTCGATGATCACCGGCACGATCTTCGGAATGCGCGGCCAGTTGGCCATCGTCTCCGGCAACAGCTCGCGCTGCCCTTCTGTCAGGCTTCGGCACGCCAGCCATTGTGCGTACAACTGAGCAAAACTGACGCTGGCGATACCGACGTGCCAATCCTGGGTCGTCTGCTTGGTGCCCAGAGTCCGGCTCAACGGCAACTCTTCCCAGACCCGAGGCGACTCCTGCGCCTTGGTGACCGGCAAATAACGCACCCAGCCCGGCGCAGGCGCTGACTCGCCGCTGCGAGCCTTGAGCATCTGGGTCAACCATTGCCGTTCGACCATTGTCGCATCGCGCATCGCTTGCTGAGCGCTCAAGCGCTCGGGGTACAGGCGCTCGACGCTCAGAATGTGATTGGACACCACCATGTTGGCGCGACGCAGCAGGCACACATACAACGCAAAATCCAGGGAAGCGACAAAACAATGGCCCGGCTGTGTCAGGGCCGGCAGCAGCTCCAGCACATCGGCTCGACGGAACAGGGCATTACTGAAGCCGCCAAGAATATTGACCGGGAAGTTTTCGAAAATGGCCAGCAGGTCTTCGCCCTTGAACAGGCCGGACACCGGAGACAGCGGAGTATTTTCCAGACGCGAAGGCAGCGGCAGATCGTCGGCATCCCAGAACAGTCGCTGGGCCAACACCAGATTGACATCTTTCTGATCGATGAGCGTTTGTGCCTGACTTTCGATGCACGTAATAAACAACTGATCGTCGTCGCACAGGAACTTGATGAACTCACCCTGCGCCTGTTCCAGGCACGCCTGGAAGTTGCCGACCATCCCCAGAGTGTGCGGATTACGCACATAGCGCACGGCAAACCCGGTTCTTTCGACGGTCGATACGACAACCGCTTCGATCTCGTCGCCACGGCTGTCGTCGCAGACAATGATCTCGAGATTGCCGTAGCTTTGGCTCACGGCACTGTTCAAGGCCCGTTCGAAAAAACGCGGATTGAAGGCAGGGATGACGAGGCTGACAAGGGGAAGTGAATTCACGGCGGACTCGCAAGCGGCGGGAACCCGCCCGGAACAGCGAGCCCTTTGAAACCGCAAAAAAAAGACGATTGATACAGAGCGGTCAGAGCAAACGGGCGCTTGCGCGCCCGTTCAGGATCAGATCTTGTTGAACAGGCCCAACTGAGAGATTTTGCTGAACGCCAGTTGCGAGGCCTGCAGCATGGTCTGCTGCAAGGTCAGGCGGGTCATCACCTCGGCCGGATCCGAATCACGGATCGTGCCCTGGGTGTTGGAGTTTGCCAGCTGCAGGCTCTCGTTGGTGGTGCTCTGGTCATCCAGCGACTGCCCGCGGGCACCGATGGACGTCACCGCGCTGCCGATCTGGTTGGCGGCGCTGTCGATGTTGCCGAGGCCGGCTTCCATGGCACCCTGGAATTTCTGCTTGGCAACCGGATCACCGTCGATCGGAGTGTTCAGCGCCGTGACCATCTGGCCCAGGGTGTCGAGCACGTTCTGGGTCTGGTGGTTGTTGGACTGGATCGAGAACTGGTCACCGGCCGCCGGTGTGCCACCGAGGGCGAAGGTCACACCCGCTGCCGTGGCGTTGCCACCGGCCACGGTACCCGACGAGATCGGCTTGCTGTCGGCAGTGACAGGCGCCGCGTACAGGTCGAACGCGGTGGCGCTGGTGAACTTCAGGACTGCGCCGCCACCCGACGGGAAAGCCGCGTCGTAGGCTGCCTGGTTGGTCACGCTGGAACCGGTGATGACTGCGGTCGACGGGTTGCCCGGGCTGCGCGAAGTGGTGAACGAGTCCGGCGAAGCCGACAACTGGAAGCTGTGACCGGCAATGACCGCGTCCGGGTTGGTATCGCCGGCCTTGAGGTTGATGTTCAACTTCATGTCGACGCCACGGAAGCTGACCGTCTGGTTCGCGCCGTTGCTGTTGCTGATCAGACCGTTCTGGCTGGCTTCGGCGGTCACGTCGTTGCCCAGGGCATCGGTGATCTTCAGCTGAGTGCTGCTGATGAAGTCCACGGTGTAAGGCTGACCGGCCGCAAACTTGGCGTTGTAGGTGGCGGCGGTGCCGATCGTACCGTTGGTCAGCACCACGCGACCGTCATCGACAGCCGGAGCCGTCATTGTGGTCTGGGTGCGGCTGGTGTTGATGGTCTGCTGGAACGCATCCCAACCAGTGGTGTTGGTGGCCACCGACAGGCCGTCGCCAATGCCCAGGTTGATCTGGGTCTGGTCACCGTTGTAGGTGTAGGTGCCATCGGCGTTCTGCGAGTACGGCGCGGTGTCGGTCTTCGAACCGGAGAACAGGTAGTTGCCGTTGGCATCCTTGGAGTTCATCAGGCCCAGCACTTGTTGCTGGATCTGGCTCAGTTCGGCGGCGTAAGCCTGACGGTCCTTATCGGTGGCGATGCCGTTGTTGGCGGCCAGACCGATTTCCTTCGCGCGCTGCAAAGCAGTGGTGATGGAGTTCAGTGTGGATTCCTGAACGGTCAGCGCGCTCTTGGTAGTGTCGATGTTGCCTTTGTACTGATCAAGCATCGCGGCCTGCTGGCCGAGCTTGAGCAAGCGACCGGCGCCGATCGGATCGTCGGCGGCGGTGTTGATGCGCTGCAGGCTGCTGGCTTCGTTCGCGGTCGCGACAGCCTTGCTGTAGTTGCGCTGATATTGAGCAGCTTGCGTCGCGTAATACTGAGCGGTGGAAATGCGCATGAATTACGACTCCTTAAAGACTGTTGATCAGCGTGGCGAAGGTTTCCTGCGCAGCTTTGATGATCTGCGAAGACGCTGTGTAGTACTGCTGATACTTGACCAGGTTGCCGGTCTCTTCGTCCAGGTTGACCTGAGACAGCGAATCACGCGCGCCCTGCGCCTGATCCAGAATGGCCGTGGTGGCTTCAATGTCGGACTTGCTTTGAGCAGCCTTGGTACCGACGTTGGTCACCAGCTTGTTGTAGGCGTCGGTCAGGCTGATGCCCTTGCTGCCCGAGCCGGTGTCCACGGTCTGCTTGGTCTGCAGGCCGACCAGCGCCTGGGCGTTGCGGTTGTCCGAAGACGCCGCGCCGGTCAGGCTCATGGTGAAGGTTTCGCCGGCTTTCGGCGTCGCGCCCACGGTGGTCTGCACGGTGAAGGTTTTCTGCACGTTCGGCGTGACGCTGGTGTCCATCACCGGAGCGCCGGTGGAGTCGACCATGCCGATCTTCAGGTTCAGGGTGTTGGCCTGCCCCGGCACGATGGTTCCGCTGCCGATGGTGTTGCCCTTGGCGTCGACCATGTTGTACGACTGGCTGCCGCTGGCGACTGCACCGAACACCAGTTTGACCGGGGTCGAATACTTGAGCGCGTTCTGCAACTCGGCCTGGGAAGTCGGGTTGTAGATGTCGATGGTGTCGGTCAGCGTCGGCTGGGTGTAAGTGCCGGAGTTGTTGGCACTGGCAACGCCGGTCAACGGTGCCGCCGCCGCGATTTTCTTCGGGTCGGTGAGCACGGTCTGGATGCTCGAGGCCGCGCCACGGGTCGGGGTCACCTTGAAGGTGTCACCGGCGCTCAGGGCACCGCCATTGAGGGCCAGAGTAAAGCCGTCGATCACCGGAGGCGGCGTGGTCGTGGTGCTGAACGAACCCATGTCGGTGCCGTCCGAGCGCTTGACCGTGTAGTTGGTCGCGCTGGTGAAGGTGACCTGGTAATCGTTGGTGGTCAGCTTGCCGGTGTCCTTGATGGTGACGTCAAGGTTGCCCGAACCCGCACTGTTGCCCGCCTGGGCAATGCTGCGCTGACTGATCAGCGCGGCACTGTTGATGTTGTTGAAAATCGCGGCGCCGAAGTCACCGTTCTTGTCGATGCCCTGGGCTTGCTGACGGTTGACCTGATCGGCGATCACCAGCGCTACACGGCCCAGTTCGTTGAGCGACGGGTCGAGCACTTCCTTGCGATAGCTCAGCAGACCGCCGATTTCGCCACCACTGATCACCGAAGTGATGTCGATGGTGCTTGAACCGCGATCCATCTGGATGCCCATGCGCGACGGGTCATCCTTGCTCGGCACAGTGCTCAGGGTGTTGGTGGTGTTACCGACAACCAGCGGCTGACCGCTGCCGACGTAGACGTCGAAGCTGGTGCCGCGCTCGACGACCTGCGCGCCGACCAGTTGGGAGAGCTGGCGCACGGCTTCGTTACGGGTGTCGAGCAGATCGTTCGGCTGGCCGCCGCTGGTGGAAATCTCGCCGATCTTCTGGTTGAGATTGGCAATCGAGGTGGCCAGCTTGTTGACCTGAGCCGCCATGTCGCCGAGGTTGCCGTTGAGCGTGGTGTTCTGGTCGTTGAGCTGCTTGGCCAGGGCGTTGAAGCGGCTGGTCAGGGCTTGCGCGCCGGTCAGCACCGATTGACGGGAAGTGTCGTCGGTGGCCGAGGTCGATACGCCTTGCATCGAGGTAAAGAACTTCTGCAGCACGCCGGTCAGGCCGGTGTTGGTGTCGGACAGCGAGCCGTCCAGTGCGGTCGCCTGTGCGCCATAGGCGGCGGCTTCGCTGCTCAGCGAGGTGGCGGTGTGCAGCTGCGATTCGAGGTAGGAGTTGTACACCCGGCGCACGTCGGCGAGGGTCGTACCGGTACCGATGAACACGTTACCGTACTGAATCGAGGACTTGGTGCCCTGCACGGTTTGCTGGCGTGAATAACCGGCGGTGTCGACGTTGGCAATGTTGTTACCTGTCACAGCCAGAGAGGACGAACTCGCGGCCAACCCCGACATCCCGATATTGAGCAAACTCATGATTCAAACCTTACCTTGTGTTTATAAGGGCGTTGTTGAAACGCCGGCCGCAGCGTAGTTCTGATTGACCGTCATCTGCCTGGCAATCTGCGAAATCTTCGTCGCGTAGTTCGGGTCGGTCGCGTAACCGGCCTTCTGCAATTCGCGTACAAACTGTTCTGGGTTATCGGCCGACTTCAGCACATCTTGATAGCGATTATTGCTCTGCAGCAAAGTCACCAGATCGTGGAAGCTGTCCTTGTACGAGGCATAGGAACGGAACTCGGCCGTCTCCTTGACCATCTGCCCGTTGCGGAACTCACTGGTGATCGCCCGGGCCGAATCGCCCTTCCAGTTGCTGCTGGCCTTGATGCCGAACAGGTTGTGACTGCTGCTGCCGTCCTGGGCGCGCATGACCGATTTGCCCCAACCGGTTTCCAGTGCAGCCTGAGCCACCAGATAACGCGGATCGACGCCAATGCGTGCGGCGGCTTCCTGGGCCATCGGCAGCATGGTGTTGACGAACTGGTCGGCGTTGCTGAACGCGCGCTTGGCCGGTGCCAACGGGATCTGCGCCATGGCGCGGCCGTAAATCTGCATCTGTCCGCCAGAGGCCTTGTCCGCCTCGGCGCGGTCCAGCCAGTCGCCGTTGTACAGCGGGCCGGAACCGGTGACAGCGGCGGTCGTGGCGCGTTGCGGCAGTTGAGTGGCCGCTGCCGGCGTGGCCGACGGCACCAGACCTGCGAGCAAGCGATCCGCCAGTTTCGGCGGCAACGCCAGACGACGCTGGTTGATCATTTCCATGTCATTGCGATGGGTCAGCTCGGTGTTCGGCGCATGCACCGAGCGCGACGCCCACAACGGACGCTCGCCATTGAGTCGCGACAACGGGCCATTGGTGGCCACGGTGCCGGCGGCAATCGGCGTGGCCACGGCAGCGGCCTTGGCCTTGGCTTCTTCCTGCTTGGCGGCGGATTCGGCTGCAGCCTCGCCCGGCGCCATCGGTTTGTTCTTCGACATCTGCTTGATCAGCACGTCGGCCAGGCCGATACCACCGCCCTCGCGAGACATGGAAACCGCCAGTTGCTGGTCGTACATTTCCTGATACTGCTTGGCGGCCGGCGTGTTGAGCGGGTTGTCCTGGCCCAGCGCTTCGGTGGCCGAACGCATCGACTTGAGCATTTCACCGAGGAACAGCGATTCGAACTCCTGCGCAACCTTGCGCATGTTTGCGTCGCTGTTCTTGTCGCCGACCTTGAGCTGGTTCAAGCGATTGAGGTCGGAGTACGAACCCGAATCGCTGCTGCTGACCAGACCGCTTTTGCGCATATCCATGGTCGCCGTCCTCAGATCACGATCAGGTCGGCTTGCAACGCGCCGGCCTGCTTCAGTGCTTCGAGAATGGCCATCAGGTCACCCGGCGCTGCGCCGACCTGGTTCACCGCCCGGACGATCTCGTCGAGGGTGGTGCCCGGGCCGAACTTGAACATCGGTTTGGCTTCCTGCTCGGCATTCACCCGCGAGCGCGGCACCACGGCGGTCTGGCCGTTGGACAGTGGGCCCGGCTGGCTGACGATCGGGTCTTCGGTGATGGTCACGGTCAGGCTGCCGTGGGTCACGGCGGCTGGCGATACCTTCACGTTCTGGCCGATGACGATGGTGCCGGTACGCGAGTTGATGATGACTTTCGCCACCGCCTGACCCGGATCGACTTCGAGGTTTTCCAGGATCGACAGGTAGTCGACGCGCTGGCTCGGATCGAGCGGCGCGGTCACGCGGATCGAACCGCCGTCGATGGCCTGGGCGACGCCAGGGCCGAGCATGTCGTTGATCTTGTCGACGATGCGCTTGGCGGTGGTGAAGTCGGAACGGTTGAGGTTCAGCGTCAGGCTGTTGCCCTGGTTGAAACCGCTCGGCACCGAACGCTCGACCGATGCACCGCCAGGGATGCGACCGGCCGACGGAACGTTGACGGTGATCTTCGAACCGTCACGACCTTCAGCGTCGAAACCGCCAACCACCAGGTTGCCCTGAGCGATGGCGTAGACGTTGCCGTCGATACCCTTGAGCGGGGTCAGCAACAGAGTGCCGCCGCGCAGGCTCTTGGAGTTACCGATGGACGACACGGTGATGTCGACCTGCTGACCCGGCTTGGCGAACGCCGGCAGATCGGCACTCACCGATACCGCCGCAACGTTTTTCAGCTGCACGTTGCCCGATCCCGGCGGCACCTTGATGCCGAACTGCGAGAGCATGTTGTTGAAGGTCTGCAGGGTGAACGGGGTCTGCGTGGTCTGGTCGCCGGTGCCGTTAAGACCGACCACCAGGCCATAGCCGATCAACTGGTTGGAACGCACGCCGGAGATGCTGGCGATGTCCTTCAACCGTTCGGCTTGTGCATTGAAGGCCGCCGACAGCAACAGCGCAGCCACCATAAAGCTTTTCAGATTCAACGTAGCCACCTAGAAAGGGAACAGCGGGCTGAGGAAGAAACGGTCGAACCAGCCTGGCTGACTCGCATCGGCGAACGAACCGGTGCCCGAGTAGGTGATGCGCGCATCGGCAACCCGGGTCGAGGACACGGTGTTGTCGGTGGCGATGTCATCGGCCCGCACGAGACCGGCGATCCGCACCAGCTCGTCACCGGTGTTGAGGGTCATCCACTTCTCGCCACGCACGGCGATGATGCCGTTGGGCAGCACGTCGGCGACGGTCACGGTGATCGAGCCGGTCAGGGTGTTGCCCTGGGCGGCCTTGCTGTCACCTTTGGTCGCGCGGTCGCCTTCGTAGCTGGCGCTCAGGCTCAGGTCATTGCTGCCGATCGGGTTGTTGGTGGTCGCACTGCTGCCGAACAACGATGTCAGACCGATGCCGGTCTTGCTGTTCTTGGCCACCTGCGAGTTGGCGTTCTTGCTGGCCTGGGTCCGCTCGTTCAGGGTGATGGTGATGATGTCACCGACCCGGAACGCCTTGCGGTCGCTGTACAGGTTCTGCTCGAAACCGGCCTGATAGATCGAGCCGTTGTTGGCGGCCGACGGCAACGGTGTGCGCGGCAACACCGGGGCGTAGTAAGGATCATTGGGCTTGGGCGTCGGAGCGACGCAGCCCGCGAGCGAGACGACCCCACTCAATGCCACAACAGATACAAAGCGCTTCATGACCCTTACCTCACGGTGTTGCAGGCGACCTCATGGCCGCCTCATAGACTTGATTACAGATTCTGCGTTACGAACGAGAGCATCTGGTCGGCGGTGGAGATCACCTTGGAGTTCATCTCGTACGCGCGCTGGGTGGTGATCATGTTGACCATCTCTTCCACGGTGCTGACGTTGGAGGTTTCCAGGGTGTTCTGCAGGGTGGTGCCGAAACCGTTCAGGCCCGGAGTACCGACTTGCGGTGCACCGGAAGCGGCGGTTTCCAGGAACAGGTTGTTGCCTACCGCTTGCAGACCGGCCGGGTTGATGAAGTCGGCGGTTTGCAGGTTGCCGATCACTTGCGAAGCGGCGTTGCCGGCCACGGTGATCGACACGGTGCCGTCACGGCCTACGGTGAAGGTCTGGGCGTTGTTCGGGATGACGATAGCCGGCTCCAGAGCGAAACCGCTGGCGTTGACGATCTGGCCGTTGGAGTCGAGGTGAAAAGTACCGTCACGGGTGTAGGACGTGGTGCCGTCCGGCTGCAGGATCTGGAAGAAACCGCGACCGTCGATAGCCATGTCCAGCGGCTGCTCGGTAGTTTGCAGGCTGCCGGCGGTGAAGTTTTTCTGGGTGCCGACGATGCGCACACCGGTACCCACTTGCAGACCCGACGGCAGTTCGCTGTCCTGGGTCGACTGGGCGCCTGGCTGACGCTTGATCTGGTACAGCAAGTCCTGGAACTCGGCGCGGTCACGTTTGAAACCCGTGGTCGACACGTTCGCCAGGTTGTTGGAAATGGTGGTCAGGTTGGTGTCCTGGGCGGACAGACCGGTTTTGGCAACCCATAGAGCCGGAAGCATTCGATTCTCCTCGTGCGCCTGTTTTACGGCGCGACGTTCTGATAATTAGCTGATCTGCAAGACCCGAGCCATGGCCTGGTCGTCGTCTTTGGCGGTGTTCATCATCTTGACGTGCAGTTCGAACTGCTTGGCCAGGGCCAGCACCGACGTCATTTCTTCCACGGCATTGACGTTGCTCGACTCCAGGAAACCCGACACCAGTTTGACGTTGGCATCGGCCGGCGCAGGCTGGCCGTCCTTGGTGTAGATCGAACCGTCCAGGCCCTTGTTCATGTTCTTGATGTCCGGGTTGACCAGCTTGATGCGGTCGACTTCGGCCATGACGCGCGGGCCCTCGCCCATCGCACGGATGCTGATGGTGCCGTCTTCACCGACTTCCACCTGCTGCTCCGGCGGCACGGCGATCGGACCGCCGTTGCCCATGACCGGCATGCCGTTGCCGGCACGCAATACGCCAAGGGCGTCGATATTGAGGCTGCCGGTGCGCACGTAGCTTTCACCGCCATTGGGGTTCTGCACGGCGATCCACCCGTTGCCCGACACGGCCACGTCGAGGTCACGGCCGGTCTGCACCAGCGAGCCCGGCGTGAAGTCGGTGGCGGGCCGTTCGCTCATGGCAAACGCACGCGCCGGAAAGCTGTCACCGAACACCGGCATCGAACGCGCCTGCTCCAGGTCGCGCTGAAAACCGTTGGTGGAGATGTTCGCCAGGTTGTTGGCATGAGCCTTTTGCGCCAGTGCGTTCTGGCTGGCGCCGGTCATTGCCACATAAAGGTACTTGTCCACACTCTTTCCTCTGCATGCCGGACGTTTGCCGCCCACCGCTGTACTGCTGAGCCATAAGCAATTTGCAGACCAACTTTTTTCTGGCGGCCGAGGGCCCGGTAAACAAAGGACTTGAGGGATTTTGCGAGGATGAGGGAAATGTATCGAAGTCGAAAAACCGGCGGTGTCATGCCGCTTGGCGGCAAACACTGATGCGGAGGTTGCCCGGACTACCGCTTTCGCGAGCAAGCTCGCTCCCACAAGAGATCGCGTTTCCACTGTGGGAGCGAGCTTGCTCGCGATGAGGCCATCAGAAGCGATGCAACTACCGGTCAAGACTCGCTCTTGCCGACTTCATACTCACGCAGTTTGTTGGCAATCGTGGTGTGCGAAACCCCGAGCCGCTTGCCCAGCTGCCGGCTGCTCGGATGCTCTGAATACAGTCGCTCAAGCACCGCTTTCTCGAAGCGCCCGACAATCTCGTCCAGCCCGCCTTCGAGGGAGAAATCGCCAAGCGGCTGACGCACGCCGTAATCCGGCAGGCGAATGTGCTCGGCCTTGACCGTGCCGCCTTCGCACAGCGAAACCGCCTGGAACAACACGTTCTCCAACTGCCGCACATTGCCCGGCCAATGGTAATGACTGAGCCGGTCCATCGCCGCCGGCGCCAGTTTCGGCAACGGGCAGCCGATCTGCCGGCTGGCCTGATCGAGGAAGTGTTCCACCAGCGGCGTCAAACCGTCGAGGCATTCGCGCAGTGGCGGGATGTGCAGCGACAGCACGTTCAAGCGGTGATACAGATCCTGGCGAAACTCGCCGCGCGCGCACAACTCCGACAGGTCGACCTGGGTTGCGCAGATCACCCGCACGTCCAGGTAAACCTCTTCATCACTGCCCACCCGCCGGAAGCAACCGTCCTGCAGGAAGCGCAGCAATTTCACCTGCAAGCGCGGGCTCATTTCGCCGACGCCATCGAGGAACAGCGTGCCGCCCGCCGTCAGCTCCAGCAGCCCGAGCTTGCCTTCGGCGCGCGCGCCTTCAAAGGCACCGGGGCCGTAGCCGAACAGTTCGGTCTCGGCCATCGACTCCGGCAGTCCCGCGCAGTTGAGCGCCATCAACGGCGACTGACCGCGCGGGCTCGCCAAATGGCAGGCCCGTGCCAGCAATTCCTTGCCAGTGCCGGTTTCGCCCTCAATCAACAACGGCGCATCCAGCGGCGCCATGCGTCGCGCTTCACGCACCACCGCCGCCATCACTTTCGAGCTCTGGAAGATGCTATCGAAGCCACGCAACTCTTGTTTGCGCACGTTATAGATGCGCTCGCCGACCCGGTCCGCGCGGTGCAGGGTGAGCACGGCACCGGCCATGGCCTCGCTGTCGTCGTGTTCCGATTGCAGCGGCGCGATGTCGGCCAGAAAGATGTCGCCCTTGACCTTGACCCGCATGCCGTTGATTCGCGATTTGTTGGCGCGCACCAGTTCCGGCAGGTCAAAATCTTCGGCGTAACGCGACAACGGAATCCCCGGCACCTCGTCCACCCGCACCCCGAGCAACTGCGCCGCCGCACGGTTGGCCGCCACGATGGAGCCGCCCATGTCGATCGACAGCACCGGAAACTCCAGCGCACCGAGCAGCGCATTCAACTCCATGTGCCGCCGCTCGCTGGGCATCAGCCCGACCCGCTTGACGCCGAACACCCCGGCAATCGCCTCGAACTTCGGTCGCAACGCCTGGAACTGAATGTTGATCAGGTTCGGGCAATGCAGGTAGATCGCGTTGCCATGCTCACCGCCCACCTCGCCACGGGCGACGTTGATCCCGTACTCCACCAGCAGATTGAGAATGTCGCGCAGGATGCCGATGCGGTTCTGGCAGTGGACTTTGATACGCATATAAAGGCCCGAAACAGGTGAAGAGGCGGTCTGACGCCGGAATTTTCTGCGCAGCGCGCAAGATAGTCGTCAAGATTATGTGACAGCCATCGGCCTTTTCAAACCCGGCAGTCACCGCAAACACGACTTATCGCACGAAGCGTAACGAAAATTTTACGAATTAAAGAGACTTTTCCTACTCGACCAGCCTTCAACCTGCTGCAACAACGAACGTTCCGGGGTATTTCTCAGTCCATCGCAGGACATAACAAGAACGAAATTCCCCTCGCAGGAGAGCAGTATGAAGCAGACGCAATACGTGGCCCGCGAGCCCGATGCGCAAGGTTTTATCGACTACCCCGCCGAAGAACACGCGGTGTGGAACACGCTGATCACCCGCCAGTTGAAAGTGATCGAGGGTCGTGCGTGCCAGGAATACCTGGACGGTATCGAAAAACTCGGTCTGCCCCACGACCGCATTCCGCAACTGGGCGAGATCAACAAGGTGCTCGGCGAGACCACCGGTTGGCAGGTTGCCCGCGTCCCGGCGCTGATCCCCTTCCAGACCTTTTTCGAATTGCTCGCCAGCAAGCAGTTTCCGGTGGCCACGTTCATTCGTACCCGTGAAGAGCTGGACTACCTGCAAGAGCCGGACATTTTCCACGAGATCTTTGGCCACTGCCCGCTGCTGACCAACCCGTGGTTCGCCGAATTCACCCACACCTACGGCAAGCTCGGCCTGCAAGCGACCAAGGAAGAACGCGTTTATCTGGCGCGCCTGTACTGGATGACCATCGAGTTCGGCCTGGTCGACACCCCGCAAGGCAAACGCATCTACGGTGGCGGCATCCTGTCTTCGCCGAAAGAAACTGTTTATTCGCTGTCGGACGAGCCCGAGCATCAGGCCTTCGATCCGCTGGAAGCCATGCGCACGCCGTATCGCATCGACATTCTGCAACCGCTGTATTTTGTCCTGCCGAACCTCAAGCGCCTGTTCGACCTGGCCCACGAAGACATCATGGCCATGGTCAAGCAAGGCATGCAGCTGGGTCTGCACGCACCGAAGTTTCCGCCAAAACCAAAAGCCGCGTGACCCGCGACTTTTGCTTACAAGTGAGTCTGTCCGTCGTCGCCACTTTGGTTTAGCGTGGCGACACTGACCGCCAATATAAAAAAACACCTTCAGATTTCAGGAAGTCCACCATGTCCACTTTGAACCAAGCCCATTGCGAAGCCTGCCGCGCCGATGCCCCACAAGTCAGCGATGAAGAACTGCCGATCCTGATCAAGCAGATCCCTGACTGGAACATCGAAGTACGCGACAGCATCATGCAGCTGGAAAAAGTCTTCCTGTTCAAGAATTTCAAGCACGCGCTGGCCTTCACCAACGCCGTCGGCGAGATCTCCGAGGCCGAAGGTCACCACCCGGGCCTGCTGACCGAGTGGGGCAAAGTCACCGTGACCTGGTGGAGCCACTCGATCAAAGGCCTGCACCGCAACGACTTCATCATGGCCGCGCGCACTGACGAAGTGGCCAAGACCGCAGAAGGACGCAAGTAATGCACTTCGACGCCATCGGCCGGGTGCCCGGCGACCCGATCCTCGGCCTGATGGAGGCCTACGCGCAGGACTCCAACCCGCGCAAGTTCGACCTCGGCGTGGGCGTCTACAAGGATGCCCAGGGCCTGACGCCGATCCCCGAAGCGGTGAAAATCGCCGAGGCGCGTCTGGTCGAGAGCCAGGACACCAAGACCTACATCGGTGGCCACGGCAATCCGCTGTTCGGCAAGGTCATCAACGAGCTGGTGCTCGGTGCCGATTCGGCACTGATCGCCGAGCAACGCGCCGGCGCCACCCAGACCCCGGGTGGCACGGGCGCCCTGCGCCTGGCAGCGGATTTCATCGCGCAATGCCTGCCGGGCAAAGGCGTATGGCTGAGCAACCCGACCTGGCCAATCCACGAAACGATTTTCGCGGCCGCCGGGGTCAAGATCAGCCATTACCCGTACGTCGGCAGCGACAACCGCCTCGACGTCGACGCGATGCTCGCCGTGCTCAATGAAGTGCCGAAAGGCGATGTGGTGCTGCTGCACGCGTGCTGCCACAACCCGACCGGTTTCGATCTGAGTCACGACGACTGGCAGCGAGTGCTGGATGTGGTGCGCAGCCGTAATCTGCTGCCGCTGATCGACTTTGCCTACCAGGGCTTTGGCGACGGTCTGGAGCAGGATGCATGGTCGACCCGGCTGTTCGCCGCCGAGTTGCCCGAGCTGCTGATCACCAGTTCCTGCTCGAAGAACTTCGGCCTGTACCGCGACCGCACCGGTGCGTTGATCGTCAGCGCGAAAACCGCTGACAAGCTGATCGACATACGAAGCCAGCTGGCGCACATCGCCCGTAACCTGTGGTCAACGCCGCCGGATCACGGCGCGGCTGTGGTCGCCACGATCCTCGCCGACCCGGAGCTGAAAAGCCGCTGGGCCGACGAAGTGGAAGCCATGCGCCTGCGCATCGCCCAATTGCGCAGCGGGCTGGTGGAAGCGCTGGAACCGCACGGTCTGCGTGAGCGCTTTGCGCACATCGGCGTGCAACGCGGGATGTTCTCCTACACCGGCCTGTCGCCGGAACAGGTGAAAAACCTGCGCGAGCATCACAGCGTGTACATGGTCAGCTCGGGCCGGGCCAACGTCGCCGGGATTGATGCAACGCGCCTCGACCTGCTGGCCGAAGCGATCGCCAGCGTCTGCAAATAACTCCCCCTTGTCTTGATCGTTCCCACGCTCCGCGTGGGAATGCCTCAATGGACGCTCCGCGTCCGCTTCGGCAGGGACGCAGAGCGTCCCGGGCTGCATTCCCACGCAGAGCGTGGGAACGATCATCGCGAACAGGCTCGCCCCTGCATTCGCCCTGCGTCACCCTGTCGCACTTGTCTAGACAATCCCGCCCGTCGAAACAAATGGATTTAAAAATCTGTTTGTCACTTTTCCTGCTGTATCCTTCGCAGGCTTTCTGAAAGCGCGGATCTACCAGATCTATCAACAGACTTAGCGAGGAGCGCAACCATGCACGAGATTCCGAATCTCCCCTTCCCAAGCCTGCACGAAACTGAGCAGACGACCACGCAACAAGCCGGTGCCCAACAGCCCGAGCCGAAAGAAGCCGCCGAGAGCCGTCCGGCCGACAGCGAAGAGTAAGCAACACCCGCCGTACAGACCGTGTGGAAAGCGCTAACATGCGCTTTCCACACTGCCTGAAACCTGAGCTGCCATGTCCAAAGAATTCGATGAACAACAGGCCGAGATCCTGATCGGTGCCACCGAGAAGATGATCGAGATCTGGAGCCGTCTCTCGCCCGAGAAACAGGCCGCCCTGCTCGCCCGTTTCGGCAGCGAGGAAAACGCGCTGGCCGCACTGGTCACCACGCAATTGGTCGCCCCGGCCAAATAGTTTTACTTTTCCCCGCCCCAGACGCGTCCGCATCGGTATCATGAGCAGCCTATCTATTCTGCTCTTCCCGTGGATCGTAATTCATGTCGTCCTCTATGCCAGAACCCCAGCGCCCCCTGGCGGTCACGCTGCAAGTCGTTTCCATTGTTTTGTTCACCTTCATCGGCTACTTGAACATCGGCATTCCGCTGGCGGTGCTGCCAGGTTATGTGCACAGCGACCTGGGCTTCGGCGCGGTCATCGCCGGGCTGGTGATCAGCGTGCAATACCTCGCCACGCTGCTCAGCCGCCCGTATGCCGGCAAGATTATCGACAACAAGGGCAGCAAACGTGCAGTGATGATTGGTCTGGCCGGTTGTGGCTTGAGCGGTGTGTTCATGCTGATTTCGGCGTGGACGCCCAACCTGCCGCTGCTGAGCCTGATCAGCCTGTTCGTCGGCCGTCTGGTGCTGGGCAGCGCTGAAAGTCTGGTCGGCTCAGGCTCGATCGGCTGGGGCATCGGCCGCGTCGGCGCCGCCAACACCGCCAAGGTCATCTCGTGGAACGGCATCGCCAGTTACGGTGCGCTGGCGGTCGGTGCGCCGCTGGGGGTGTGGCTGGTCAGCCGTTTTGGCTTGTGGAGCATGGGCGTGAGCATTCTGTTGCTGGCCACGCTGGGGCTGTTGCTGGCCTGGCCGAAAACCGCCGCGCCGATTGTGGCTGGTGAGCGTCTGCCGTTCATGCATGTCCTCGGTCGCGTCTTCCCGCACGGCTGCGGACTGGCGCTGGGCTCGATCGGTTTCGGCACTATCGCCACCTTCATCACTCTGTATTACGCCACGCAGCACTGGGATAACGCGGTGCTGTGCCTGAGCCTGTTCGGCGCCAGCTTCATCGGTGCGCGGCTGCTGTTCGGCAACTTGATTAACCGCCTCGGCGGCTTTCGTGTGGCGATTGCCTGCCTGTCGGTGGAAACCCTGGGCCTGCTGTTGCTGTGGCTCGCGCCGGACGCGCACTGGGCATTGGCCGGTGCGGCATTGAGCGGTTTCGGTTTCTCACTGGTGTTCCCGGCGCTGGGCGTGGAAGCCGTAAACCTGGTGCCAGCCTCCAGTCGAGGTGCGGCGGTCGGGGCGTATTCGTTGTTCATCGACTTGTCGCTGGGCATCACCGGGCCGCTGGCGGGAGCCATTGCGGCGGGCTTCGGTTTTGCCTCGATCTTCCTGTTCGCCGCCCTCGCCGCGCTGAGCGGCCTGGCACTGAGCGTCTACCTGTACCGCCACACGGCGAAGTACCGCGAAGACTAGAAATCCACCTTGCCGCGCCCGGCCTTGATGCTGCCGCGCTTGGTTTTCGACTCGAGCCGACGCTTCTTTGAACCCAGCGTCGGCTTGGTCGGCCGGCGCTTCTTTTCAACCTTGGTAGCGCTGAGAATCAACTCGGTCAAACGCTCCAGCGCATCGGCGCGATTCTGTTCCTGCGTGCGGTACTGCTGGGCCTTGATGATCAGCACGCCGTCGCCGGTAATGCGACTGTCGCGCAACGCCAGCAGCCGCTCCTTGTAGAACTCGGGCAAGGACGAGGCCGGAATGTCGAAGCGCAGGTGCACGGCGCTGGAGACCTTGTTGACGTTCTGCCCACCGGCGCCCTGGGCGCGGATGTACGTCAGTTCGATCTCGGCATCCGGCAGATGCACGTTGTTGGAAATCACCAGCATGGAAAAGCGTCCGTATTCAGAACCCGCAGGATACCGCGAAAGCACAAAAAACCCGGCACGTGGCCGGGTTTGTTGTTTTTGCTGCGACGCTTACTTGGCAGCGTTCGCCGCGTGCAGTGCCTGCTGTGCACCGCGCTTGTTCTTGATCACGTAGCAGACCCACATGAACACCACCCACACCGGGATCGCGTACACCGAGATCTGGATGCCCGGGATCAGCAGCATCACGCCGAGAATAAACAGGACGAACGCCAGGCAGATGTAGTTGCCGTACGGGTACCACAGCGCCTTGAACAGCGGCTTCTGGTGGGTCTTGTTCATGTGCTGGCGGAACTTGAAGTGCGAGAAGCTGATCATCGCCCAGTTGATCACCAGCGTTGCAACCACCAGCGACATCAGCAGTTCCAGCGCGTGTTGCGGGATCAGGTAGTTGAGCAGCACCGCCACCAGAGTCACTGCCGCCGAGGCCAGGATCGAACGCACCGGCACGCCGCGCTTGTCGATCTTCGCCAGCGCTTTCGGTGCATCACCCTGCTCGGCCATGCCCAGCAGCATGCGGCTGTTGCAGTAGGTGCCGCTGTTGTACACCGACAATGCCGCGGTCAGAACCACGAAGTTGAGGATGTGCGCAGCGGTGTTGCTGCCGAGCATCGAGAACACCTGCACGAACGGGCTGCCGCTGTAGGAATCGCCGGAAGCGTTGAGGGTTTCCAGCAGGCTGTCCCATGGGGTCAGCGACAGCAGGATCACCAGTGCGCCGATGTAGAAAATCAGGATCCGGTAGATCACCTGGTTGATCGCTTTCGGGATCACGGTTTTCGGCTCGTCGGCTTCGGCTGCGGTGAAACCGAGCATCTCCAGACCGCCGAAGGAGAACATGATGATCGCCATGGCCATCACCAGACCGCTCACACCGTTCGGGAAGAAGCCGCCGTGGGACCACAGGTTGCTGACCGAAGCCTGCGGGCCGCCATGGCCGCTGACCAGCAGGTAGCTACCCAGGGCGATCATGCCGACGATTGCCACGACCTTGATGATCGCGAACCAGAATTCGGCTTCACCGAAGACTTTGACGTTGGCCAGGTTGATCGCGTTGATCAGCACGAAGAACGCGGCGGCGGTGACCCAGCTCGGGATCTCCGGCGCCCAGTAGTGGATGTACTTGCCGACTGCGGTCAGCTCCGACATGCCCACCAGGATGTACAGGATCCAGCAGTTCCAGCCCGACAGGAAGCCGGCGAAACCGCCCCAGTATTTGTGTGCGAAATGACTGAAGGAACCGGCCACCGGCTCTTCGACGATCATTTCGCCGAGCTGGCGCATGATCATGAAGGCGATGAAGCCGCAGATGGCATAGCCGAGGATCATCGACGGGCCGGCGGATTTCAGCACCCCGGCCGAGCCGAGGAACAATCCGGTACCGATCGCGCCACCGAGGGCGATCAGTTGAATATGGCGATTTTTCAGGCCGCGTTTCAGCTCGCCTGATTGCGAGTTTTGTCCACTCATGAAAAAGGTCTCACGCAAGGTTTGATGATGTTCAGTAGACGTTGCTGCAAGGTTGCGATTTCAGCCAACCTTGATCAAACCCCAGCGCAGGCACCAGGAATTCAGCTTTTTTACAACGGTCATGCGTCACCTGTTTGTTTTTATCTGTGACGAAATCGAACCCGACACGCTTGTGACGCGGCGGAGTGAACAAGGCGGATAAACCTTGAGGTTTGCGCGATTACGCAGAGGGTCACAGTTAAAACGCGGCGCATTGTACACCGCTAACCCCCTGCTGCCAGACCTCGCCGGATCAGCGTGTCGGTTGCCGGGATTGCATGTGTCCACCCCGGGAGGCCCGGGCGGCTGCAAAAATTGAGTCAGGCCTTTGCAGGCCATCGGCGTGGGCGATGGAAAATCCGCCCCACGTGGAGAAGTGAAATTGGATAACGGCGTTCATTGCGCCTCCTTCTTGTTATGCACCTGCACGACAGGCATGCAGCGCATCTCACCTTCCAAACGACGCTGAAACAAGCGCGCCAGAGCGCTGCGCAAGGCCCGGCGGGCCTGGCTCCGGCAGATTTTCCTTACAGCCTTACAAAGGCACCCGATTCACGGGACTGCGACGGCTTTTTCGTAAATATTCACTGACAGTGCGTAACGTAAAGTTTCCACTCCAGACCCATCGAAGCGCCGTCCGGTAATTGACGTTAGCTGGCTAACTATTTGAAAGGCGTTAAGTTTTTTGTTTTAAAACAAGAAAAACACGCCCAAAAAATAGAAATAAAAAGTCCAAAAAAAAAACGCCAACCCTGAGGTTGGCGTTTCTGTTTTCAGCTTGAAGCTTGCCGCTTGAAGCTTACAACCGCGTTATTCCGGCTTCTTGCGACCGAAACCCGGACGCTGGCCGGAACCGGCCGGTGCGCCACGGCGCTTGCCCGACGGCTTGTCATCGTCAGCCAGCTTGATGCCTGGACGCTTCGGCGCCGGCTTGGACGGACGCTTGGTGTCGACTGGACGATCCGCCACCGGCGTACCGCGACCTTCGCCCCGCTCGGTACGGCCGTTGGCCGGACGCGGAGTGCGTGGGCCGCGCTCGCCATCCGGACGCGCTGCCGGCTTGCGACCTGGACGCTCGCCTTCGATCTGCGGCTCGCGGACCGGACGCGGACCGGCGCCAATCGGTGCACCGTTGGCCGGACGCAGGGTGCGCACGCGCTCGGTACGGGCCATCGGGCGCGACGACTTGCGCTGCATGCGATCGAGCTTGTCTTTGCTCTTGGCGTTCAGTTGCGGCATGGCCACCGGGGTCAGGCCGACTTCGGCGCTCAGTACGTCGACTTCGTACTGGCTCATTTCGCGCCAGCGGCCCATCGGCAGGTCGGAGTTGAGGAACACCGGACCGAAACGCACGCGCTTCAGGCGGCTGACCACCAGGCCCTGGGATTCCCACAGACGACGTACTTCACGGTTACGGCCTTCCATCACCACGCAGTGATACCAGTGGTTGAAGCCTTCGCCGCCCGGTGCCTGTTGAATGTCGGTGAAACGCGCCGGGCCGTCTTCCAGTACAACGCCGGCCTTCAGGCGCTCGATCATTTCGTCATCGACTTCGCCACGCACACGCACCGCGTACTCACGGTCCATCTCGTAGGACGGGTGCATCAGACGGTTGGCCAGTTCACCGTCGGTGGTGAACATCAGCAGACCGGTGGTGTTGATGTCGAGACGACCGATGTTGATCCAGCGGCCTTCTTTCGGACGCGGCAGCTTGTCGAACACGGTCGGACGGCCTTCCGGGTCGTCACGGGTGCAGATCTCGCCATCGGGCTTGTTGTACATGATCACGCGGCGAACCGACTCGGCGGCTTCTTCACGCTTGATGACCTTGCCATCAATGGTGATGGCGTCGTGCATGTCGACACGCAGGCCCAAGGTGGCGTCTTTGCCATTGACCTTGATGCGGCCGGCAGCGATCCAGGATTCGACATCACGGCGCGAGCCGACGCCGATACGGGCGAGGACTTTCTGCAGCTTTTCGCCTGCTGGGCCGATTTCCTGGTCGTCTTTCTGATTGATGTCACTCATCTGGGCACCTCCCGGTGTGGTCTGTTCAGCGGCGCTGAATGAGCCGCTGAAGCGTTGAAATCTGGGTTTTCGGGCGAAGGGATCGCCGAAGGGTCGCGAATCATACGCGGATGTGGCCGCGCGCGCATCAGAGACTAGTCGATCAGGGCAAGGTTATTTCTTTTTCCGCCGACCGGTGGCCCCGAGCTTGATCAGACGCAGCGCGGCTTCAGCCAGTACGGTGCGCTTGTCGTCCTTGTCGAGTTTCTTCCAGGCCCGGATCTCGCGCTTGCTGCGGCCGCAGCCGAGGCAGATGTCGTCGCTGAACTTGCAGACGCTGATGCACGGATCCTTGGTCGAGCTCATGCTCAATCCTCGAACTCGCGGCGTTCGGCTTCAATGGCTTCGGCCAGGGCGCGGGCCTCGGCTTCTTCTTCGCTCAGCTCTTCTTCTACGACTGGTTCCGGAGCGGGCTGTTCGAGACGGGCGACGGCAGCCAGCAGTTTTTCCCGGGCTTCGGCCACGCCGAGCACATCGTCTTCCTGCTCGGGCTCAAATTCAGGCTCAAACTCAGATTCAGGCTCGAATTCAGATTCAGGCTCGAATTCAGTTTCGAATTCACCCTCAACCAGCGGCTCGACCGGATCGGACTCAACCCCGGTCGGCATCGACTCGCCACCCACTCCGTCACGCAGCAAGTCGTCGAAGTCGGTCTTGATCCCCTCCTCCATGCTGTCCAGTTCCAGCAGCAGGGTGTGGAAACTGGTTTCTTCCTTCGGCTCTTCCGGCTCGGCGCTGGCGTCGGCCAGTTCCTGCAGGCCCGGTGGCACCGGAGCGTCGTCGAAATCGAGCACCGGATCCGCCTCGATCTCGCGCAATTCGGCCAGCGGCGGCAGGTCGTCGAGGTTCTTCAGGTTGAAGTGGTCGAGAAACGCCTTGGTGGTGGCAAACATCGCCGGTTTGCCCGGCACGTCGCGGTAACCGACGATGCGGATCCACTCGCGCTCGATCAGCGTCTTGACGATGTTGGTGTTGACCGCCACACCCCGCACGTCCTCGATCTCGCCCCGGGTGATCGGCTGGCGATAGGCGATCAGCGCCATGGTTTCCAGCAGCGCTCGGGAATAGCGCTGCGGACGTTCTTCCCACAAACGACCGACCCACGGCGCGAACTTCTCGCGGATTTGCAGGCGATAGCCGGAGGCGACTTCCTTGAGCTCGAACGCCCGGCCCTCGCAGGACTTGCCGAGCAGGGTCAGGGCTTTCTTGAAGACCGGCGGTTCCGGGCGTTCGCCTTCTTCGAACAGTTCATACAGGCGCTCGAGGGATTGCGGCTTTCCCGAGGCCAACAGAAAGGCTTCAAGCAGGGACGCCAGCTCGCGGGGTTCAGTCAGGTTCATATCGGGACTCGTTATTCGGCTCGGGCTCGCACGTGGATCGCGGCGAACGGCTCATTCTGCACCAGCTCGATCAGGGATTCCTTGACCAGTTCAAGGATCGCCATGAAGGTCACCACCACACCGAGCTTGCCCTCCTCGGCGGTGAACAGCTCGACGAACGGCACAAACCCGCCGCCCTTGAGCCGCTCCAGCACGTCGCTCATGCGCTCACGGGTGGACAGCGCCTCGCGGCTGACCTGATGGCTTTCGAACATGTCGCCCCGGCGCAGCACTTCGGCCATGGACATCAGGATTTCTTCCAGCGCCACGTCCGGCAACAGCTTGCGTGCGCGGGCTTCGGGGGCGTCGAGCTTGGGCACGATCACGTCGCGACCGACCCGGCTCAGGCCATCGATGCCTTCGGCGGCAGCCTTGAAGCGTTCGTACTCCTGCAGGCGGCGGATCAGTTCGGCGCGCGGGTCGTCTTCTTCGTCCTCGACGGTTTCGGCACGGGGCAGGAGCATCCGCGACTTGATCTCGGCCAGCATCGCGGCCATCACCAGGTACTCGGCGGCCAGTTCCAGGCGCACCGACTGCATCAGCTCGACATAGCCCATGTACTGGCGGGTGATTTCCGCCACCGGGATGTCGAGGATGTTGATGTTCTGTTTGCGGATCAGGTACAGCAGCAGGTCGAGCGGGCCTTCGAAGGCTTCGAGGAAGACTTCCAGCGCGTCGGGCGGGATGTACAGGTCCAGCGGCATTTCCGTGACCGCCTGGCCATAGACCATGGCAAACGGCAGTTCCTGCTGGGCACCGGCCTGGGGATCAACGGTTTCCACTGCGGACATTCAGGCCTCGACCATGAATGGCGCAGGATCGCCGCAACCGACGCGGATCACTTCCGGATCGTCGCCCGTGAGGTCGATCACGGTGGAGGCCTTGATGCCGCCAAAACCGCCGTCGATGATCAGGTCGACCTGATGCTCGAGCAACTGGCGCATTTCGTACGGATCGCTCAACGGGTCTTCTTCGCCCGGCATGATCAGGGTCACGCTCATCAGCGGCTCGCCCAGTTCGGCCAGCAACGCCAACGCGATGGGATGGCTCGGTACCCGCAGACCGATGGTGCGTTTCTTCGGATGCAGCAACAGGCGCGGTACTTCACGCGTGGCGTTGAGAATGAAGGTGTACGGTCCCGGCAAGTGGGCTTTGAGGATTCGAAAGGTCCCGGTGTCGATCTTGGCGTAGTTGCCCAGTTGCGACAGATCGCTGCAGATCAGCGCGAAGTTGTGCTTTTCGTCGAGCTGACGCAGGCGTCGAACGCGCTCGATGCCGTTCTTGTCGCCGATCTGGCAGCCGATTGCGTAGGAAGAGTCTGTGGGATAGACCACCACCCCGCCCTTGCGGATGATCTCGACCGCCTGTTTGATCAGGCGCGCTTGCGGGTTTTCCGGATGAATCTGGAAAAATTGACTCACATTCTCTACCTGTTCAGACGGCGGCAATAACTGTGTCATGTTTGAACCGACACCACAGGGGTGGAAGGTCCTCCGGCACCGGCCGGTACTGGCCGATCTCTGACCAGCCACCAGGGCCATGGAAATCACTGCCGGCGCTGACCAGCAGACCGAACTCACGGGCAAGGATTGCTAGGCTGCCCACCTGTTCCGCAGGCTGGTGACCGTTGACCACTTCGATCGCATGCCCGCCTGCTTGAATATAGTCGGCAATCAGCTTTCGGCGCTTGCTGCGGGTGAAATCGTAGTGCCACGGATGCGCCAGGCTGACCCAGGCGCCGGCGGCGCGCAGCGTGCCGACGGTGTCTTCGAGGGTCGGCCAGTGTTGCTTGACGTCCCCCAGCTTGCCGGCGCCGAGCCATTTACGAAACGCCTCGGCGCGATCCTTTACAAAACCTTCACGCACCATCCAGTCGGCGAAATGCGGGCGGGCCGGCGCGTTGCCGCTGTCGCCCAGTTCCTGCTGGATCTGCCGCGCGCCGTCGAGCGCATTCGGCATGCCCTTGAGGGCGAGCTTGCGGCTTATTTCCTCAGACCGCAGCCAGCGGCCGTCGTGCAACTGCGCAATCGCCTCGACCAACGGCGCGGCGTTGACGTCGAAACCGTAGCCGAGCACGTGAATGGTCGCCCCGCCCCAGGTGCAGGACAGTTCGACGCCGTTGACCAGTTGCATGCCCAGCGCCTCGGCGGCCGTGCGCGCTTCGGCGAGGCCTTCGAGGGTGTCGTGATCGGTCAGGGCCAGGACTCGCACGCCGTTCTCGAACGCACGCGCAACCAGTGCCGCAGGCGCCAGGGCGCCATCGGAGGCCGTGCTGTGGCAGTGCAAATCAACATTCACGGGGATGTGTAACCTCAAATCAGCTGGCGCTATCGCGCGCCCATATGTTTGTTATTATGCCGCCACATCCAGCTTCTGGCTCTCACTGTGAAACAATTCATCGATTTCATCCCGCTTCTGCTGTTCTTCATCGTCTACAAACTCGATCCACGCACCGTCGACGTTGCCGGCCATGAACTGACGGTAGGCGGCATTTACAGTGCAACCGCCGTGCTGATCATCAGCTCCCTCGTGGTGTACGGCGCGATCTTCATCAAGCAGCGCAAGCTGGAGAAGAGCCAGTGGCTGACGCTGGTCGCCTGCCTCGTGTTCGGCAGCCTGACCCTGGCCTTTCACAGCGAAACCTTCCTGAAATGGAAAGCCCCGGTGGTCAACTGGCTGTTCGCCCTGGCCTTCATCGGCAGCCACTTCATCGGTGACCGCCTGCTGATCAAACGCATCATGGGTCACGCGCTGACCCTGCCGGATCCGGTCTGGACCCGACTGAACATCGCCTGGATCGGTTTCTTCCTGTTCTGCGGTGCCGCCAACCTGTTCGTCGCCTTCACCTTCCAGGACTACTGGGTGGACTTCAAAGTGTTCGGCAGCCTGGGCTTGACCGTGCTGTTCCTGGTCGCTCAGGGCATCTACCTGTCCCGTCACTTGCACGACGCCGATACCACAACGCCAAAAACCGAGGACTGACATGCTCTACGCCATCATTGCCACCGACGTCGCCAATTCCCTGGAAGCCCGCCTCGCTGCGCGCCCGGCACACCTTGAACGCCTGCAAGTGCTCAAGGGCGAAGGCCGCATCGTACTGGCCGGCCCGCACCCGGCGGTCGATAGCAATGACCCTGGCGCAGCAGGTTTCAGCGGCAGCCTGATCGTTGCCGAATTCGACTCCATGAGCGCGGCGCAAGCCTGGGCCGATGCCGACCCGTACATCGCCGCCGGCGTCTACGCCAACGTGATCGTCAAGCCGTTCAAGCAAGTCCTGCCGTAACCTCCCCCGCCAATACCCCTACGCGATGAACCTTGTCGGTTCATCGCGTTCTCAATCGCTCATTATTCTCGTTTGCCGGCCGACAACCTGCCCAATATCCATTTGGAAACAGGAGTCGCGATGCGCAAGGGTCCGTTGTGTCTGATGTTGGTCACGTTGTCGATCGTGGCGCCCGCCCATGGTGAAGAAAGCACTGAAGGTGGCAGCTCCACACCGCTTTCGTTGAGCGCCGGCAGTCAGATCACCGAGTTGCAGCAGCGCCTGAAGGCCAGCGAGCAGCAACGGGAAGAACTGAGCAAACAACTGCAAAGTGCCGACAACACCCGCGAAAGCGCCCAGCTTGCCCGGTTGCGCCAGGAGAACCAGCGTCTGAAGCTGCAACTCAAGGAAGCCCAGGCCAGCCCGCTGCCGCGCCTGCTGACCGAACAGCAGCAATGGTTCGTCACCGGGGCCGGGGTAGCGCTATTGGCGCTGCTCTGCGGTATCTTTGCCAGTGGAGCAAGCCGAAAACGTCGGCAATGGCTAAATTGAGTGAGTCATGAGCGAGCTGTTACTGATTGATGATGACCAGGAGTTGTGCGAACTCCTGAGTAGCTGGCTGAGCCAGGAAGGCTTTCAGGTCCGGGCCTGCCACGATGGTCAGAGCGCCCGCAAGGCGCTGGCCGAAACCGCGCCGGCGGCCGTGGTGCTGGACGTGATGCTGCCCGACGGCAGCGGCCTGGAACTGCTCAAGCAATTGCGCAGCGATCACGCCGACCTGCCGGTGCTGATGCTCTCGGCCCGGGGCGAGCCGCTGGACCGGATCCTCGGCCTGGAACTGGGCGCCGACGATTACCTGGCCAAACCCTGCGATCCGCGCGAACTGACCGCCCGCCTGCGCGCCGTGCTGCGCCGCAGTCATCCGGCCGCCGTGTCGACCCAGCTGGAGCTGGGCGACCTGAGCTTCAGCCCGGTGCGCGGCGTGGTCAGCATCGACGAAAAGGAATTCACCCTCACCGTCTCCGAAAGCCGCCTGCTCGAAGCCCTGCTCAAGCAACCGGGCGAGCCGCTGGACAAACAGGAACTGGCGCAGATCGCCCTCGGCCGCAAGCTGACGCTGTACGACCGCAGCCTGGACATGCACGTCAGCAACCTGCGCAAAAAGATCGGCCCGCACCCCGACGGGCGCCCGCGCATCGTCGCCCTGCGCAGCCGTGGCTACTACTACAGCCTCTGATCGTCTGTAAGTTTTGTCAGGTCGGCGCGAAAACGTGTTTACCCAAGCTTTACACAGCGCTGACCGCCGCTGACCTTGATCTCCGTAATCTGTACTCATCCGGAACGTACCGGGAACGAGACAAAGGAGATTCACCATGCGCAAGACTCTTATCGCTCTGATGTTTGCCGCTGCCCTGCCGACCGTCGCCATGGCCATGCCACAGGATGGCGGCCCGATGGGTGGCCCGCTGGACGGCCCGCGCCATGGCGGTCAGATGCACGGCATGCACGGCAAAGGCCCGTACAGCCAGCTGGACCTGTCCCGCGAACAGCGCGAGCAGATCCGCAAGATCATGGGCGAGCAGATGCACGAGCGTAAGCAGACGGTCGAAAAATACCTGGAGAAACTCTCGCCAGCCGACCAGAAAGCCATGAAGGACGAGATGGCGGCCAACCACAAGAAAGCCGAATCCGATGTCCGCGCCGTGTTGAAGCCGGATCAACAGAAGAAATTCGACGAGATCCAAAAGAAACAGGCCGAGCGTCGCGCCGAATGGGCCGAGTTCAAAGCCTGGAAAGCGCAACAGCCGCAAAAGGCGCAATAATGTTCGGACCCGACGGTTCACGCCGTCGGGTCTTTTTTCACCCAGCCCAATGTGGGAGCGAGCCTGCTCGCGATAGCGTAGTGTCAGACAGCTCAGTCTTGTCTGATACACCGCTATCGCGAGCAGGCTCGCTCCCACAGGTTTGCGCTTGTTTGAGGATTTTCTGTGCGTTCATTGTTCTGGCGTATCCTCGCCAGCTTCTGGCTGGCCATCGCTCTGGTTGCAGGGCTTTCCATTCTGCTGGGGCACATGCTCAACCAGGACGCGTGGATCCTCAGCCGCCATCCGGGCCTCAACACCCTGGCCGCGGAGTGGACGCAGACCTACGAAGCCCAGGGCGAAGATGCCGCCCAGGACATCCTCGAACAGCGCAAGCGCCAATACCACATCGACGTGCAAGTGCTGAACGAAAGCGGCGACCCGGTGGTGCGCGGCACCTTCCCCCGGCGCGCGGCAGCCTTCGAGGCGCGGCAGAACAACGATGACCGACGCCTGCCCTGGCGTCGCCTGACCGACGAATTCACCAGCGACAAAAGCGGCGACACCTACCTCTTCATCTACCGCATCCCGCACCCGGAACTCGACGCCTGGCACCGCGAAAGCCTGCTCTGGCCGCTGAGTGCGCTGGGCATCGCGCTGGTAGTGCTGACCCTGTTCAGCCTGCTGGTGACGTTTTCCATCACCCGCCCGCTCAGTCGCCTGCGCGGTGCAGTGCATGACCTCGGCCAGACCACCTATCAACAGAACAGCCTGGCGCAACTGGCCAACCGCCGCGATGAGTTCGGCGTGCTGGCCAACGACTTCAACCGCATGGGCGCACGTCTGCAAAGTCTGATCGGCAGTCAGCGCCAGTTGCTGCGCGACGTGTCCCACGAATTGCGCTCACCGCTGGCACGCCTGCGCATCGCGCTGGCACTGGCCGAGCGTGCAAGCCCGGAAGAACGGGAAAAACTCTGGCCGCGCCTGACCCGCGAGTGCGATCGGCTGGAAGCGCTGATCAGTGAAATTCTGGTGCTGGCGCGGGTCGATGCCGACAACGCCAGCGCCGAAGACGTGGATCTGAATGCCTTGCTCGCCACCCTGCAAAAGGACGCGCAACTCGGTTCGCCGGAGCAGACCGTGCGTCTGGAGGCCGAGCCGGCGCTCAATCTGACAGGCTGGCCGACCATGATCGAACGCGCCGTGGACAACCTGCTGCGCAACGCCCAGCGCTTCAACCCGGTCGGGCAGTCGATTGAAATGCAGGCGTCACGTCAGGGCGAGCGGATCGTGGTCAGCGTGCGTGACCATGGGCCGGGGGTGCAGGCCGAGCATCTGAGCCAGTTGGGCGAACCGTTTTATCGAGCGCCGGGGCAGACCGCTGCGGGCCATGGCCTGGGGCTGGCGATAGCCCGGCGGGCGGCGGAGCGGCATGGCGGGACGCTGGTGCTGGCCAATCACCCGCAGGGCGGGTTTGTGGCCAGTCTTGAGTTACCGCTGGAGCCTGGGGCTGTTGTTCAGCCCTGATGGAGTCAGGCTTTACCCGACCAGGCACTGACAAACTCCGCCAGATCAACCTTCTCGGCCACCCGCGGTTCTTTCTGCGGCGTGCCGAGGTAGAGGAACGCAATCACCTCTTCGTCATCCGTCAGGCCCAAACCCTTGGCGACATGTTTCGAATACGCCAGATCACCCGTACGCCACACCGCGCCAATTCCCTGCGCGTAAGCCGCCAATAGAATCCCGTGCGCCGCACAGCCCGCCGCCAGCAGTTGCTCGGCCTTAGGGTATTTGACGTGATCCTGCAATTTGGCGATGACCACGACCACCAGCGGCGCCCGCAGCGGGCCGTTGCGGGCCTTGTCGATCATCGCTTCGGTGACTTCGCCTTCCTGCATTTTTGCAGCTTCGGCCAGCAACTCGCCCATCTGCTCACGCGCCGCGCCTTCGACGGTCAGGAAGCGATACGGCTGCAAATGGCCGTGATCCGGTGCGCGGGTCGCGGCGGCGAACAGCACTTCGCGCTGTTCGGCGGTGGGGGCCGGATCGATCAGTCGTGGAACGGAAACACGGTTGAGCAAAGCGTCGAGAGCCTGCATCGGCCACCTCCTGAAAAAAATGTCCGGCTATTCTAGCTGCAAGTGATCCAGACGCGTCGGTTTACATGCCTTGCACCGCAGGTAGAATGGCGCCCTTCCCACATCAGCCCGAGCGGACTTCATGGCGTTGCCGACCTTACGGATCATTGGTTTCATCATCGGCATCTTCCTGATCACCCTGGCCATCGCCATGGTCGTGCCCATGGCCACCCTGGTGATTTTCGAGCGCACCGGCGATCTGCCGTCGTTCCTCTGGGCGAGCATGATCACCTTCGTCGCCGGCCTCGCGCTGGTGATTCCCGGTCGCCCGGAACACATTCACCTACGCCCCCGGGACATGTACCTGCTGACCGTCAGCAGCTGGCTGGTGGTGTGCATCTTTGCCGCGCTGCCGTTTTTGCTGACTCAGCACATCAGCTACACCGACTCGTTCTTCGAAAGCATGTCCGGCATCACGGCCACCGGGTCGACCGTGCTCAACCATCTGGACGACATGTCCCCCGGCATCCTGATGTGGCGCTCGCTGCTGCACTGGATCGGCGGCATCGGCTTCATCGGCATGGCGGTGGCGATCCTGCCGCTGCTGCGCATCGGCGGCATGCGCCTGTTCCAGACCGAATCCTCGGACCGCTCGGAAAAGGTCATGCCCCGCTCGCACATGGTGGCGCGGCTGATCGTGGCGGCCTACGTCGGCATCACGATTCTCGGCAGCCTGGCGTTCTGGTGGGCCGGGATGAGCCCGTTCGATGCGATCAACCACGCGATGTCAGCGATCTCCACCGGCGGGTTCTCGACCTCCGACCAGTCACTGGCCAAGTGGACGCAACCGGCGGTGCACTGGGTCGCGGTGGTGGTGATGATTCTCGGCAGCCTGCCGTTCACCCTGTACGTGGCGACACTGCGCGGCAACCGCCGGGCGCTGATCAAGGATCAACAGGTGCAGGGTTTGCTCGGGATGTTGCTGGCGACCTGGCTGGTGCTGGGCACCTGGTACTGGTGGACCACCAACCTGCATTGGCTGGACGCCCTTCGCCATGTGGCGCTGAACGTGACGTCGGTGGTCACCACCACCGGTTTCGCGCTGGGGGACTACAGCCTGTGGGGCAACTTCTCGCTGATGCTGTTCTTCTATCTGGGCTTCGTCGGTGGCTGTTCCGGTTCGACGGCGGGCGGGATCAAGATCTTCCGATTCCAGGTCGCCTACATTTTGCTCAAGGCCAACCTTAACCAGCTGATTCACCCACGGGCGGTGATCAAGCAGAAGTACAACGGTCATCGTCTCGACGAAGAGATCGTCCGGTCGATTCTGACCTTTTCGTTCTTCTTCGCGATCACCATCTGCGTGATCGCCCTGCTGCTGTCGCTGTTGGGCGTGGACTGGATGACGGCGTTGACCGGCGCCGCCAGCACCGTGTCCGGCGTAGGCCCGGGCCTGGGCGAGACCATCGGCCCGGCCGGCAACTTCGCCAGCCTGCCGGATGCGGCCAAGTGGATTCTGTCGTTCGGCATGCTGCTCGGCCGACTGGAGATCATTACGGTGTTTGTACTGTGTATTCCGGCGTTCTGGCGTCACTGATCGCCTTCGGCGCCTCGAGCAACCGCGCCCGGTAATCGCCGGGCGTGGTGTCGAACCAGCGGCGGAAGGCGCGAAAAAAATTGCTCGGGTCGGCAAACCCCAGCAGATAGGCAATCTCCAGCAAGGTCATGCTCGGCTGTGCCAGGTATTGCTCGGCGAGTTCGCGGCGGGTGTCGTCGAGCAACTGCTGAAAACTGGTGCCCTCCTCCTGCAAGCGCCGTTGCAAGGTGCGCTGCGACAAGTGCAGGGTCTGCGCAACCGTGTCGCGCTTCGGCTCGCCCTGCGGCAGCAGGCGGCACAGCACCTGACGCGCCTTGTGGGTCACGCGACTTTCGGAAAACCGCGCCAGATATTCCCCGGCAAACCGGTCGTGCAACAGCGCCATCGCCTCGTTGGCGGTGGGCAGTGGCGCTTCCATGTCGGCCCGTTCGAAGATCAGCGCGTCATACGGCGCGTTGAACACCAGCGGTGCATGGAAGGCTTGTTTGTAGGGTTCAAGATCATCCGGCTCATCGCCCTGCACCAGCACTTTGCGCGGATGCAGCGTGCGCCCGGTCAGCCAGCCGCACAGCGCGAGTGCGCAGGCCAGCGAGGCTTCGGCACTTTGCCGGGTCGGCGGCAGATGATCGCCATGCACCGTCAGGATCAGCGCATAACCTTCATCGAGCAGGCGAAAACTCAGGTCGGCACTTTCGGCGATGATCCGCTGATAACGCACCAGTCGCTGAAAACCTTCCGCCAGCGTATTGCTGGACATCAGCGCATAGCCCGCAACATGGAACGAAGCCGGCCGCACCACCTTGCCCATGTTCAGGCCGATGGCGGGATTGCCGGACAGCTCGACCGCCCGTTGCCAGAGTCGGGTCATGGAATCCTGTGGGAAGCGTGCGTCCGGATCCTCCAGCGCCGCGTAGTCGAGCCCCAGCTGTCTGAACAAAACCCGGCAATCCAGGCCGTCCATTTCCAGTGCTTTGACAATCCCCATCGCCCAGCTTGCAGAAGTCGTTCGTTCGCTCATGGCGTTTTTTCTTGGATGACATGGTGAGCCGCATACTACGGCCGATTTCCCAAGGATAGTAAAGTGGCGCCGATTGTCACTGGCCGACGCCATTGATCACTCTAGACTCAAATAAGCTACCCGCCGAACAACTTGCAATCAGAACAATAACCACAGAGATCGCAGTCGTGGAAACCATCAAGCATTTCAACAGCTTCGCCGAGTTCTATCCGTATTACCTCAGCGAGCACAGCAACAGCACCTGCCGTCGCCTGCATTTCATCGGCACGACGCTGGTGATCTTCATTCTCGCCCTGACCATCGCCAAGGGCGCCTGGCTGCTTTTACTTGCGTTGCCACTGGCGGGCTACAGCTTTGCCTGGGCCGGCCATTTCTTTTTCGAGAAAAACCGCCCGGCCACCTTCCAGCATCCGTTCTACAGCCTGCTCGGCGACTTCGTCATGTACCGCGACATGATCCTGGGCCGCGTGCCGTTCTAGAAATTCCGACCAAGAGGACTGCCGATGAATGCCACTGCCCGTTTCACCCACATGAAGGACGGCACACAGGACGACTGGGCGATCATTGCGGCGGATTTCAGCGCCTACGCCCGTCAGTTGCCGGGCCGGATCATGGCCCACCTGAAACTGCTCGAAGGCGATTTCGGCGGTTTCCCGGTGGATCGCCTGACCCACTCACTGCAAACCGCGACCCGTGCCTTTCGCGACGGGCGCGACGAAGAGTACGTGGTCTGCGCCCTGCTCCACGACATCGGCGACACCCTCGGTTCCTACAATCACCCGGACATCGCTGCCGCCATCCTCAAGCCGTTCGTCAGCGCCGAAAACCTGTGGATGGTGGAAAAACACGGGATCTTCCAGGGCTACTACTTCTTCCATCACCTGGGCATGGATCGTCACCTGCGCGAGCAATTCAGCGACCATCCGCAGTTTCTGGCGACCGCAGAGTTCTGCGCCAAATATGACGCGGCTGCGTTCGACCCCGAGTACGACACCCTGCCGCTGAGCTTCTTTGAGCCGATGATGGAAAGGCTGTTTGCCCAGCCGAAAAACTCGATCTACAAGGCGGCGATGGAAGAGCACTCCCCCGCTTGAATTTGATGTCGACTGTACCGGCCTCTTCGCGGGCAAGCCCGCTCCCACAGGTTTCGCGCCGTACACAGAATCTATGAGCGACGCGGTCACTGTGGGAGCGGGCTTGCCCGCGAAGAGACCATCGAAACCACCAGAGATCCTAAGCCAGCTCGGCAACCTTCGCCGCTTTCAATTCCGCTTCCCGCGCCTGCGCATCCGCCAGGCGATACAGCTCGATCGTGCCGTCCCAGTGCTCGATCAGCGCCGTGCATGACTCCACCCAATCGCCACAGTTGAGGTAATCCACCTCGCCGACCTTGCGGATCTCGGCGTGGTGAATGTGTCCGCAAACCACGCCGTGCAACTCGCGCTTCACGCATTCGTGGGCGATGGCTTCTTCGAAGTCGCTGATGAAGCTGACCGCGGTCTTCACCTTGTGCTTGAGATAGGCCGACAGCGACCAGTAGCCGTAACCGTATTTCGCCCGCCAGTGATTGAGCCAGCGGTTGAGGGTCAGGGTGAATTCATAGGCCGAATCGCCGAGGAACGCGAGCCAGCGGTGATAGCGGGTGATCACGTCGAACTGGTCACCGTGAATCACCAGCAGATGCCGGCCATCGGCGGTGACGTGCACCGCTTCGTCGACCAGCTGGATATTGCCCAGAATCAGCTTTGAATAGCGGCGCAGGAATTCGTCATGGTTGCCGGTGACGTAAATCACCTCGGTGCCGCGCTTGCTCATGGTCAGCAAACGGCGGATCACGTTGGTGTGCGCCTGGGGCCAGTACATGCCGCCGCGCAGCTTCCAGCCGTCGATGATGTCGCCGACCAGGTAGATCTTGTCGGCGTGGTAGCCCTTGAGAAATTGCGACAGATGCTCGGCCTGGCAATCCCGCGTGCCCAGGTGCACGTCGGAGATCCACAGGGTGCGAACCCGTTGTTTACGGCTGGGTCTGGCGAGCTCGGCGCTGGTCATGGGCAACCCTCTGCGATGTTTTCGCCACTCTGCGCGCGCCCGGTTAATCGACCATGACAGGTATGCGTCAGTCGTGTGACAAACGCGTCGCCCCTGCGCCGGTGTAGACTGGCGGCTCGCCCGGAGACCGCCATGCAACCGATCCTGACCCTGCGCCATTACAGCCACGACCTGATCGCCCACAGCCACGACCACGCGCAACTGGTGTTCGGCCTGTCCGGCGCTTTGGATTTTGAAGTCGAAGGGCGTGGCAGTCAGGTATTGCAGCAGAGCTTTGTGGTGATCCCCGCCGGCGCGCATCACGCGTGCGGCAGTCCCAAGGGCAGCCGCTGTCTGGTGCTGGATGTGCCCGACGAACAATGGCTGACGCGCTCGTTGGGCGATCACGCCGATGCCAGCCGCCGTCTGCTGGACAACGCCGCGCGGTTGTCGCTGGATGCCGGGCAAGGTCAATTGGTCAACTGGCTGGCGAACAGTCCGGTGGACGACCCGCTGATTGCGCAACAAGGCGCGGTGTTGTTGCTGGCGAGCCTGAACCACGTGCCACCCGCCGAGATCGTCGCGCGCCGCCTGCCCTACGCGGCACTCGATGCGCACATCGAGCAGTACGCGGCCTATCCGCTGCAAGTGGCGGATCTGGCGCGTGTCGCCGGATTGTCCAGCGCCCGGCTGCATGCGCGGTTCGTCGCCGAATGCGGGCAGACACCGATGGACTACATTCGCAGTCGCCGTCTGCACAAAGCCGTGGCGCTGTTGCGCAACACCACGCTGCCCGTCGGTGAAGTGGCCAGCCGGGTCGGCTACAACTCGCAAAGCGCGTTTTCGGCCGCCGTCCTGCGTGAGTTCGGCACCTCTCCTACACAATTGCGACGCGAGGCTGACGACAAAAGTCGATAGCCTGCCGACAGACTTTTCGGCCGTTACACGCTTCAATGTGTGCCTGTAATCGTGTTTGGAAAAAGGACTGCAATGACTCCCCGTACCGCCCTCGGCGCCCTGCATATCGGCGCACTGATGTTCGGCCTGACCGGCGTCTTCGGCAAACTCGCGGCCGCAACGCCCGCCGTCATCGTGTTCGGACGCGCCGCGTTTGCCGTGCTGGCCCTGGCGTTTTTCGCCCGCTTCGCCCAACAGGGCGGCTGGCAGAAACTGCAAGCCGTCGACTGGCGGCGACTGGCTCTGAGCGGCGTGCTGCTGGCCGGTCACTGGGTGAGTTTCTTCATTGCGGTCAAGGTCGCGGGCGTCGCCATCGCGACCCTGGGTTTCGCCAGTTTCCCGGCCTTCACGGTGATCCTCGAAGGGCTGATTTTCCGCGAACGCATCCGCATCAATGAAATCGTGCTGGTGGTGCTGGTGAGTGTCGGGCTGGTGCTGGTGACCCCGGCGTTCGATCTGGCCAGCGGCGCGACCACCGGCCTGCTCTGGGCGATCCTGTCCGGCCTGCTGTTTTCCCTGTTGTCCCTGACCAACCGCGCCAGCTCCGGGCGCATCCCGGCGGTGCAGGCGGCGCTGTGCCAGAACGTGGTGGTGGCGCTGTGTCTGCTGCCGGTGGCCGCACCGCAACTGAGCGAAGTGCGGGCCATCGACTGGTTGTGGATCGGTCTGCTCGGGGTGTTCTGCACCGGCGTCGCCCACAGCCTGTTCGTCGCCAGCCTCGCGGTCATCAAGGCGCGTACCGCCGCGGTGGTGTTCGCCATGGAGCCGGTGTACGGGATTACCGTGGCCTGGCTGCTGTTCGATGAAGATCCGACCTTGCGCATGTTGATCGGCGGCGCGCTGATCATCGTCGCCATCGTGGTGTCGAGCCGGATGTCAGGCAGCAACGAAAAGAAAACCGTCGCGGCCGAAGCGGCGTCTCACTGAGTACGGTCGTTGTGGCCGAGGTCGCGGTCAGGGTCGATCTGGTCGCGCACCCGCTGCTTGAGCACCTTGGCCTCCGGGAAACCGCCGTCAGCCTTGCGTTCCCAGATCTGCACGTCGTTGCAGGTAATGTGAAATATACCGCCGGTGCCCGGCACCAGTGACACTTTGCCGAGATCGTCGCCGAAGGTACTGAGCAGCTCCTGCGCCAGCCACGCGGCGCGCAACAGCCACTGGCATTGCGTGCAATAGGTGATGACGATTTCCGGTTTTGTGACGGTCATGATCGCTGAAACTCCTGAGCCAGAGGGCGCCGCTATAATAGCCGGCTTTATCGCTCGCCCCGAGACTCACAATGCGTCGTCTGCTGATCTGCCTGTTGCTTGGTTTCCTACCCCTGTTCGCTGGTGTCAGCGTCCATGCCAGTGAGGCAACACGCCCGAAAGTCGGCCTGGTGCTGTCCGGCGGCGCGGCCCGTGGCCTGGCGCACATCGGCGTGCTCAAGGCCCTGGAGGAACAAGGCATCAAGATCGATGCGATTGCCGGCACCAGCATGGGCGCGGTGGTCGGCGGGCTGTACGCCTCGGGTTACAAGATCGACGAGCTGGAAAAACTCGCCCTGACCATCGACTGGCAGCAGGCGCTGTCCGACGCCCCGCCCCGTGAAGACGTACCGTTCCGGCGCAAGCAGGACGACCGCGACTTTCTGGTGAAACAGAAACTGAGCTTTCGCGATGACGGCAGCCTCGGCCTGCCATTGGGCGTGATTCAGGGCCAGAACCTCGCGCTGCTGCTGGAAAGCCTGCTGGCCCATACCAGCGACACCCGGGATTTCGACAAGCTGCCGATCCCGTTCCGCGCCGTCACCACCGACATTGCCAACGGCGAAAAAGTGGTGTTCCGCAAGGGCCACCTGCCCCAGGTGATCCGCGCCAGCATGTCGATCCCGGCGGTGTTCGCCCCGGTCGAACTCGACGGCCGATTGCTGGTGGATGGCGGCATGACCGACAACATTCCCCTCGATGTGGCCCGTGAAATGGGTGTCGACGTGGCCATCGTGGTCGACATCGGTACCCCGCTGCGCAATCGCAAGCAACTGGTGACCGTGGTCGATGTGCTGAACCAGTCGATCACCCTGATGACCCGGCGCAACTCCGAAGAACAACTGGCGACCCTGCATCCCGATGACGTGCTGATCCAGCCGCCACTGGCGAGTTTCGGCGCCACCGATTTCGGTCGCGGCCAGGAGATGATCGACGCCGGCTACCGCGCGACCCAGGCCCTGAACGTGCGCCTCGCGCGCCTCAAACCCGTGCAGTCGCAGGACGCCGAGCTCAACGCCGCCCGCGCACCGGGCCAGCGAACGCCGATCATCACCGCGATCAAGGTCGAGAACGACTCGAAAGTCGGCGATGACGTGATCCGCTACTACATCCGCCAGCACATCGGCGAGCCGCTGGATCTGGGCCGTCTGCAAACCGACATGGGCACCCTGTACGGCCTCGATTACTTCGAGCAGGTGCAATACCGCGTGGTGCACAAAGGCGCGGATCACACGCTGGTGATCAGCGCGCGCGGCAAACGCACCGGAACGGATTACCTACGGGTCGGCCTCAACCTGTCGGACGACATGCGCGGCGACAGCGCCTTCAACCTCGGCGCCAGTTACCGCATGAACGGCATCAACCGGCTCGGCGCGGAATGGCTGACCCGGGCGCAGATCGGCGATAAACAAGAGTTGTACAGCGAGTTCTATCAGCCGCTGGACGTGGGCTCTCGCTACTTCGTCGCACCTTATGCGTCGTTTGCCGCACAGAACGTCGACTCGGTTCTGGACAACGATCCGATCGCCCAGTATCGCGTCGAGCGCTATGGCTTCGGCCTCAACTTTGGCCGGCAGATCGGCAACAGCGGCGAAGTCCGTTTCGGCGTCGGCGAAGCCTGGGGCAAGGCGGATGTGCGGATCGGCGATCAGGATCTGCCGAGCGAAAACTTCAACGAAGGGTTCTATGCGCTGAAGTATTCCTTCGACTCGCTGGACAACGTCTACTACCCCCACGAAGGCGAAGACATTGGCCTGACGCTGGTGCAGTTCGAACCGAGCCTGGGCTCCGATACGCGCTACCGGCAGTGGGAGTTCAAACTGGACAAGGCCATGAGCAGTGGCCCGGATACGCTGATTCTGGGTGGCCGTTACGGCCGCACGCTGGACGATGCTAACGTGGTGACCTCCAGCTTCCTGCTCGGCGGCGCCCGGCAATTGTCCGGTTTCCGCGAGGACGCGATCTCCGGGCAGAACGTCAGTCTGATGCGCGCGGTGTATTACCGCCGCCTCACGCCGCGCTCTTACCTGCCGCTGGACTTCCCGCTGTACGCCGGCGCCTCGCTGGAACGCGGCCGGGCCTGGAACAACGACAATGAGTTCGACAGCGGCTACATCAACGCGGCCAGCGTGTTCATCGGCTTCGATACGCCGCTGGGGCCGTTGAATTTCAGCTATGGCCTGAACGATGCGGATGAACAGGCGGTGTACCTGAACCTCGGGCAGACCTTCTGACAGCGGTCAGCGAATCCCCGCCAACAGCGTGCGCGCCGTTTGCCTGAGGGGTTCGTCGGCTTCCTTGAGCAGTTCGTTGAGCAAGGCAATGGCGCTGTCGATATCGCCGTCGTCGATGCAGGTCTGGGCCTGTTCGAGTTTGCCGGCGTTGGCGGTGTCCGAGGGTTCGGGTTCCGGGGCTTGTAGCTCCAGTGGTTCGAGCGAGAGCGACGTGCCGGGATCGCCAAACTCGTTGAGGAAGTCCTCATCCAGCGGCTGCGTTTCCGGTTCGACGATCCATTCCAGCTCGGCGGTTTCGGCGTCGTCGGGCAGGGTTTCCGGCAATTCGAAATCCTGTGGCAATACCTGCAGATCTGAGCCGAGCGTTGATGGCGGCTGTTCAGGTGCTGTGGTGGCCGGGCGAGTTTCTTCAAGATCCCAACTGGAGGCCATCGAGAGTTGATCCAGATTCAGTTCGAAATTGTCTTCGGGTTCCGGCTCCACAGGGGGTTCGATCGGCAGCGCGGCAATCACCGGGGCCGCCGCCACCAAAGGCGCGGCGCTGACCAGTTTCGGGTAGCGGGCGCGAATCTCCTGCAAGCGCTGATCCTCGACCCCGAGCTGGCGCAGACGATTTTCCTGCTCGTCATAGGCCGGGGTGTCGCCCTGCCGCCCCAGCACTTCAAGCAATTGCACGCCGAGGTCGATGCGCTCCGGTTCCCGCTGCAACGCATCACGCAACAGACCGGCGGCCTCGCCCAAGCGTCCGTAGGCCAGATAAATGCCGACCGCTTCCAGCACATCGCCGTTGGCGTGTTCCTCGCGATGCTCGACAGCACTGTGAACGGCACTCGGCTGCATCGGTTCGGCGTCGTCGACCGGGGGTTCGTTTCGTACCGGCAGGAACGGTCTCGGCGCCTCAGCCCTTTGCGCCTGCTGGCGTTGCCGGCGCACGTACAGTCCCGCCACCAGCAATCCCAGTACCAGCAGCAGTCCGCCGAGCAGCGGCCAGTTGAGTGAATCCTCCTGAGACTCGACCGGGGCAATGACCGGCGCAGGCGCAGGTGCCACGGGCGCTACCGGTGCCGGCGGCGCCTGTTGCACTTCAATCAGCCGGGCCTGCAAATCACCGAGCTGTTTCTTGCCGTCAGCGATCAGCACTTCCTGGGCCTGAAGCTTCACGTTCAGTTCATCGATGGTTTTTTGCAGTTGCTGATTCTGCACAAGGCTCGCCGCCAATTGCTCGGCCTGCGCGTCGGCGACCGGTGTCGGTGGCTGAACAGGCGCAGCAGGTTTGGCCGGCGTGGTTGCAGACGGAGCCTCGGGGGTCGGGAACTCCGACGATTGCGCACGCGCAGTTGGCTCATCGGTGGCCGGGACAATCCCCGGCGAACCCGGCGGATCGATCAGCACGGTGTATTCGCGCAGCAGGTGGCCATTGGGCTGATCGAGCTGCACGAGGAAATTCAGAAAGGGTTCGTTGACCGGTTTGCTGGAGGTCACCCGGATCATGTTGCGATTGCCACGCAGGATCGGGGTGAACTTGAGGTCATTGAGAAAGAACACGCGCTCGATGCCGGCGCGGCCAAACTCGTCCGCCGAGGCCAGACGAACCGCCAGTTCGCTTTCGCCGACGCCCCCGACATCCACCAGAGCGATGTCAGCCTTGAGCGGCTGATTGAGGGCTGAATGCACGGTGATGTCACCGAGCCCCAGCGCCAATGACGCGGTGGACCAGGTGAGAACACCGGCCACCAACAGCGAGTTGGCGCAACGCAGTACCACGTGCCGACTTCCGAGCATGAGCATCCCTTAAATAAGCAAAACCGACTTCTATGCGTTCGCACATCCGGTACGAACACGATATTGCCCAGTAGTTCTTATAGTCTGCCCAGCGCGATCTCTCAAAAAAACGGCACGCGGTTGTGCCTCAAGACTTTTCCAGATTGGCCAGAATGTGCCCGTGTACCCGCATGCACACCTTCAGATCCGCCTCGTCGACGCCTTCGAACAATTCCTTGCGCAGTTGCGTGGCGATGGTTTCGATCTGTTCGATCAGCGGCAGGGCCGGTGCGCACAGCACGATTTTTTTCGCCCGGCGGTCTTCCATCACGGACTGGCGTTGCACCAGGCCCTGGCTTTCCAGGCTGTCGAGCAGACGGGCCAGGGTCGGCCCTTCGACGCCGACGCTTTGCGCCAGCTCCCGCTGGGTCGGCGCCTCTTCGAAGCGCGCCAGATGCAGCAGCACCAGCCAGCGTGCCTGGGACAAGCCCAGACCGGCCAGCCGGCGATCCAGTTCGGCACGCCAGCCACGCGACATCTGGGCCAATTGCATGCCAAAACGGTGTTGATCGGTTAACGGCATAAAACACTCATGATTAGACTGAACAAATAGAGAAAAACTAATTATTAGTCAGCTAAGCATGACATTTGGCTATAGGCAAGAGGCGTCCTGTACTGAATCGTTACAACCGTATAACGGTTGGCACAAACGCCCTCTTACATTTCAAACTCGGATTGCAGCGCAGCCCGCACGCAGTAAAGCACGCCCTCCGGTACGCGACCGGCAAACAGCTCGGCCACTTCGGCGACCGACGGCAACTCGCCTTCGCCGTCGAGGAACGCATCCTGGACTTCCCCCATCAGGTCTTCCGGCAAATCCAGCGCTTGCTCGAGCGACAGCTGCTGCTTGCCGATGGCTTCGGCGAGCATGGTGTAGACGTTCTTTTCCGAGCACTGCAACTGACCGGAGATCTGCAACGGCGTCATGCCGGCGCGGGCCAGGGTGATCAGTTCGTGGCGCACGTCGGCCACCACTTTCGGCGCCTCGGCCTCGCCGCCGAGCACTTCGAGGAAGGCCTCGCCGTAACGCTCCAGCTTGCGCGCGCCGACGCCGCTGACCCGTGCCATATCCGCCAGCGAGGTCGGCTGGCTGCGGAGCATTTCCAGCAGGGTCGAGTCGGGGAAGATGACATACGGCGGCACGCCATGTTCTTCCGCCAGTTTGCGCCGCAGGGCACGCAACGCTTCCCACTGTTCGCGCTCTTCGCCGCGCACGAGTTGGCTGGCCGGGCTCTTGCTGCCGCTCTTGGCGCTGACTTGCGGCTTGAGGTCGCGGCGCAGCTCCAGGCTCACTTCCCCCTTGAGCAGCGGACGGCAGGTGTCGCTCAGGCGCAGCCCGCCATAACCTTCGTGATCGACATCGGCCAGACCGCGGGCAACCAGCTGACGGAACAGCGAGCGCCATTCGCTCTCGCTCAACGCCTTGCCGACGCCGTACACCGACAGGTGCTGATGGCCGAAGCTGCGGACCTTTTCGTTGTCCTTGCCCAGCAGCACGTCCACCAGATGGCCGACGCCATAACGCTGGCCGGTGCGGTAGATCGCCGACAGCGCCTGACGCGCAGGCTCGGTGGCATCCCAGGTCTGTACACCGTCGGTGCAGTTGTCGCAGTGGCCGCACGGCTCGGGCATGTCTTCGTCGAAGTACGCCAGCAGCGCCTGACGGCGGCAGCGGGTTTCTTCGCAGAGCGAGAGCATGGCGTCGAGCTTGTGCTGCTCCAGACGCTTGTGGCGCTCGTCGCCCTCGGAGTTCTGCAGCATCTGCTTGAGCATCACCACGTCTTGCAGACCGTAGGCCATCCACGCGTCCGCCGGCAGACCGTCACGGCCGCCGCGTCCGGTTTCCTGGTAATACGCCTCAAGGGATTTCGGCAGGTCGAGGTGAGCGACGAAGCGCACGTTGGGTTTGTCGATGCCCATGCCGAACGCCACGGTGGCGACCATGATCAGGCCTTCCTCGTTGAGGAAGCGCTTCTGGTGATAGGCGCGCAGATCGTTGGGCAGACCGGCGTGGTACGGCAGCGCCGGGAAGCCCTGCTCGGTGAGAAACGCGGCCACCTCCTCCACCTTCTTGCGCGACAGGCAGTAGACGATGCCGGCGTCGCTGCGCCGCTCGGCCAGGAACGCCAGCAACTGCTTGCGCGGCTGCTCCTTGGGCACGATGCGGTAGAAGATGTTCGGCCGGTCGAAGCTCGACAGGAAACGCTCGGCGTTCTGCAGGTGCAGGCGGGTGACGATTTCTTCGCGGGTGCGTTTGTCGGCGGTGGCGGTCAGGGCGATGCGCGGCACGTCGGGGAACATTTCCGCCAACTGCCCCAGTTGCAGGTATTCCGGGCGGAAGTCATGGCCCCATTGCGACACGCAGTGCGCTTCGTCGATGGCGAACAGGGCGATGTTCAAGCCTTGCAGGAACGACAGCATGCGCGGCTGCACCAGGCGTTCCGGCGCCAGATAGAGCATTTTCACTTCGCCGCGCTTGATCCGGTTGGCGAGGTCGCGCTGCTGTTCGGCGCTCAGTGTGGAGTTCAACGCGGCGGCGGCCACGCCCAGCTCTTCGAGGGTGGCGACCTGATCGTCCATCAAAGCGATCAGCGGCGAAACCACCACCGCCAGGCCATCACGCAGCAGCGCCGGCACCTGGAAGCACAGGGACTTGCCGCCGCCGGTCGGCATCAGGACAAGGGCATCACCGCCACTGGCCACGCGCTCAATGATTGCACCCTGACGGCCACGGAAACTGTCGTAGCCGAAGATGTCCTTGAGGACGCGTTGAGCCTGTTCGAGCATAAAAACTCCAAAAATCCACCGAAACATCCCTGCACAGGCTGGTTCAAGACAGCCGAGGCTGCTTTAAACAAAACGTAAGCGCGCATTGCATCGCGCCGTACACAATCAGCCGCGACACCGGCAGGGATCGCAAAGCGCGGCAGTATACCCGAGCCCTCCCCGGCAAAGGGCACCCGCCGATAAGAAGCTTGTGCGGGCAAATCTGCCGTGCGGCTGGCTTGAGGGCTCAAGAAGGCCTAGAATTCCCGCATTGTTTATTCCCCCAAGGTAGCCCTTTAATGTCCTTCGCCGAGCAACTAACCCGCCTGCAAGTCTTCCTCGACGCCGACGAGCTGCATGAAGAGGCGCTGGACTACGTGGCCGCTCACGGTTACCTGACTGCGCTGTCGATCTGCGCCGACGTGGTGCCGGATCGTGAGTGGATCGACGCCCTGTTCGCCGAAGAGCCGCATTACAGCAGCGAAGCCCAGCGTGAAGAGATCGAAGCCACGCTGATCGGCCTCAAGGCCCACATCGCCCGCCAACTGGCGTCGGATGAAGAATTCGAGCTGCCATGCGAACTGGACCTGGGCGACGACCCGGACGATTCCGAACTGCGCGGCTGGTGCATCGGCTTCATGGAAGGCGTGTTCTTGCGCGAGGCAGCCTGGTTCGAAACCGCCGAAGAAGAAGTCAGCGAAATGCTCCTGCCGATCATGGTCGGTTCGGGCCTGTTCGACGAACAGCCCGAGTTCGAAGACATCGCCAAGGACGCCAACCTGATGGACGACATGATCGTCCAGATCCCGGAAGCCCTGACCGCGCTGTACCTGCTGTGCCAGGCGCCCGACGAAAAACCGGCGATCCTCAAGCCACGTCACCACTAAGATCCGGCCTATGGACAACCCCATAGGCAACCGCCCCCTGATGTTGCGCTACATCCTGCTGGCCATCGGCTGGCTGAGCGTGGCATTGGGGGTGATCGGGATATTCCTGCCTGTTCTCCCCACCACCCCCTTCCTTCTGCTGGCAGCCGCGTGCTTTGCCCGCAGCTCTCCGCGTTTCTATCAATGGCTGGTCGAGCATCCCCGGCTCGGGCCATGGATCCGCGACTACCTCGACGGCAACGGCATTCCGCTCAAAGGCAAGGTCTACGCGATCGGGCTGATGTGGGTGAGCATTCTGTTCTCGTGCTACCTGGTGCCGCTGGTGTGGGCGCGGGGGTTCATGTTGACCAGTGCGGTGCTGGTGACGGTTTATATCTTGCGGCAGAAGACCCTGAATAAATCTTGAAGCATTACGGGATGGCGAACAGGTATTCACCTGTTTTCATTCACAGTAGAATTTGCGCCAAATTGGTTCCCGCAAATACAGCGACTGCCGTAGCCTGGCATCGGTCTACATGGAGGAAAGTCTTTGAAACTGATCAGGCTCGAGCTGGAAAATTACCGCTGCTTTCCTGCACTGACGCTCGAACTGGACCCGCAGCTCACCTTACTGGTTGCGCGTAACGGTCAAGGCAAGACTAGTTTGCTTGATGCTCTCAAGGTGGCGCTGTGGCCCTTTGTGCGCGGTTTTGACTTGGGTAACGCTCCCCTGACCGGCATTCAGCCCGACGATGTTTTTTTACGTCCGGTCAAGACACATCAAATGGAGCCCTCTCTTCCAGCTCGATTGACAGCTCATGCTCATTTCCAGGACACCGAAACTTCGTGGTCGCGCAGTCGAATCAGCATCCGTAAGGGGACGAAAACCCGCAGCGATCCGGGCGCGCGAGCTCTTGAAAACAGAGCTCGCATTCTACAAGGCTGGATCTTTCACAACGTCTTGATGGATGTCAGCGAAACGATCAATCTGCCCGTTCTGGCGTATTACGGTACGAGTCGCCTGTGGAGGGATAACACCCCCACTTCTGATCCCGTCGATAACGCAGAGTTTTCCAGAACCTATGGATATCGGGACAGTCTTGACCCTGCGTCCAATTACAAACAGTTCAGCAAATGGTACACACGAATTTTTCGCAGCTATCGCGAAGAACAAATTCGCAGTCTTGAACGTGGAAAAGCTACTTTCGATGTTAAAGACGATTTTTTGAATCCGGTTAAAGCAGTCCAATACGCAGTTAACTCGATGCTTGAATCACAAACTGGATGGAGAAATCTGGCCTACAGTAGTGAATTCGCAGATTTGGTGCTGGAACACCCAATACATGGCGTGCTGAAAGTCAGCCAGCTCAGCGACGGTATCCGCAACATTGTTGCCTTGGCAGCCGATATCGCCTATCGCTGCGTAAAGCTGAACCCCCACCTTGGAAGCGCCGCATCATACCAATCAAGGGGCGTGGTTCTGATCGACGAAGTCGATATGCACCTTCATCCCGCGTGGCAACAAACCGTAATACCTGATTTGCTTAACGCATTCCCCAAAATTCAGTTCATCGTCACTACTCACAGTCCTCAGGTCCTCACCTCAGTCCCTGCACATTGCATCCGAGTGTTACAGACCGTATCCGACGAAGGAATCAGGCGCATCACTGTGAGTAATGTAGATCAACAGACTCAAGGAGTAGCTAGCTCCCAGGTACTGGCGCATGTCATGGATATCGACCCGACACCCAACAATGAGCCTGCACGAAACCTGAGTTTGTACAAGGGTTTGATCCAACAAAATCTGCATGAAACAGCAGAAGGATTGGAGCTACGAACGTATCTGGAAAAGCACTTCACAACCCAGCACCCATATATGCTGGATTGCGATCGACTGATCCGTCTTGAAGCCTTCAAGCGCAAGCAACTGACGAAACAGTAAGGACAAAGGAATCGGCCAATGCGAAAGCTTGTTCGAGGTGACAGCCCGCCATGTCTTACCCGCTACAGACATGGCGTGCATAGATGGACTCTTCAATCTCCAACACAGCCCGAACGCGACCAAGTATGGGAGCACCTTCGAGCTATGCAAGACACCCGTTGCGCCTACTGCGACGCAGATATCAGCAACCTCAAACGTGCTCACATCGAGCACTTTCGGCAGAGAGATCGTTACCCACAGGGCACTTTCGACTGGACCAACTTGTTTGGCTCATGCAATCGGGAAGATGCCTGCGGCAAATTCAAAGATGACTGCGGCCCGTATGATCACAATCTCCTGATCAAACCTGACGTAGACGATCCCGATGATTTTTTAATCTTCGTCAAAGATGGCACCATTATTCCACGCGCCGATCTGAATGACCGTGCACGGCGCAGAGCTCTTGAGACGTTGCGCATTTTCAACCTGGATGCCCAAAATGGAGCACTGCGTGCAATGCGGCAGGAGGCCATTCGCCCGCATCTGGACACTGCACATGCAATCATGGAGATGTTTGAAGAGTTCCCTCAAATTGATATTCAGGAGTTCATCGAGGGAGAGATTCAGAAGATTGCACACCTCCCGTTCTCTACATCGATCCGGCACACGCTTTCCGTAAGATCTTGATTAGAGCACTCACCGAGTTCGAAAAGCCCGCCTTCCTGATCAACCGGGAGCGCGGGTTTATCCTTTTCGCGCCTTCGCAAATCCTTGTTGAATAGTGTTGAAAGTTATATCTGTCAGACCACGCAACCTTGCGCCTTTGCCTACGCATCCGCCAGAATCCGCCGGCTTGTGCGCCTTGGGGGCGGGTTCTATTGTTTGGCGGTCGCTGAAAAGCAGCGATCGGGTTTAGCAGCCCGGTTAACTTCAAGGCACGTTGGTGTCGCCAATGTTTTGTCATGGCGGCTGACGTGGGGCACTTCGGTGCGCCGGGATCCTTGAGCCTGGTCTGCTAACCCGCGTTCAGCCGCCACCCCCTTCGTTTAGCAGCGATGGATGACGGCTCCATTTCTCAAGGAGCTTCACCATGATCAAACCAACGCCAAACCCGCCCGAAGTCGATTCGACTTCCCCCTACGAAACCCTCGACTCCAAGAAATTCCACGAAGCCGCCGAGCGCGCGCTCGATCATTACCTCAATCCCCTCCTCCCCCGAAAACCGCTGCTCAAACCCAACACCCGCTACCTCATCGCGCCCGGTATCGACAGCGAAGAACTGCTGGCCGATGCGTGCGAAACCCTGACTTCGGCCAAGACCATGGCCAATGACTTCGCCGGGCTGGTGGATGGCTCGCACCGGCATGTGTTGTTAGGGATTGCGCAGTTGATCATGCTGGGTGAGCTGGCGGTGAATCGGGTGCTGGATAATCTGGAAGTGAAGGCTGAGGCGCCCGCTGTAGCCTGAGCAAAGAAAAACCCGCCGCCTGATCGTTCCCACGCTCTGCGTGGGAATGCAGCCCGGGACGCTCTGCGTCCCAAAGAGCGGACGCAGAGCGTCCATTGAGGCATTCCCACGCGGAGCGTGGGAACGATCGAGCCTCTGTCGCCTGCGAAAAGAAAAACCCGCCGTCCCGTTTGATCGGGGCGGCGGGTTTTGTCGTTTCAGCGTTCAGATCAGACCGTATCCACCTTCAACGAATGATCATTGAGCATGCCGTTGATGATGGTCGCCGTGTCGTGCCCGCTGGCAATCAACCCACCCGCGCCCGGCGTTACACCGTAGTGGCTGGCCAGGTTGACGCCGGCCAGGTCGATGGTCTGGTTCGGCGTGGCGCCGGCCATGGCGCTGACGTCGATGCTGGTCATGACCGAGGCGCCGCTGCCGGTGACGGTGAAGTGCAGGTAGTCATCCAGTGACGCCGACGTGCCGTTTTCACCTTGCAGCAGTTGCGACAGGTCGAGCTTGTCGGTGCCGGGGGTGAAGTCGGTGACGAGGTCGTGGCCGCTGTTGCCCTTGAGCCACTGGAAGGTGTCGGCGCCCGGCCCGCCGGTGAGGGTGTTGTTGCCCATCCCGCCGATCAGCAGGTCATCGCCCCCGCCGCCGTTGAGGATGTCGTTGCCCAGGCCGCCGTTGATCACGTTGTTATTGTTGTCGCCGGTGAGGGTGTCGTTGAAGTTCGAGCCGACGAGGTTTTCGATACCGGTCAGGGTGTCTGTCCCGGCGCCAATGGTGTTTTGCGCACCGAGCAGGCCGAGGTTGACCGTCACCCCGGCAGTCGCGTGGGCATAGCTGGCGGTGTCGATGCCAGTGCCACCGTCGAGCAGGTCATTGCCCGGGCCGCTGTAGAGCAAGTCGTTGCCGGCGCCGCCGTGCAGTTCGTTGTTGCCGGAGCCTGCGGTCAGCACATCGTTGCCGTCGCCGGCGTTGATGATGTTGTCGCCGGTGCCGGCCACCAGTACGTCATCACCCGAGGTGCCGGTGAGGGTGTGGCCGTCCTGATAGCTGATGGTCACGTTGGCCGTGTCGCTGCCTCCGTGGTTGTCGTTGGCGGTGTAGGTGCCGTGGTAGTCCGGGGTGATGTCGTGGGCCCCGGCGTAGTTGAGGGTCATGGTCAGCTGGTAGTTCTCCGCCGCGTTGGCGTTGCTGCCCGTGGTGTTGCTGATGTTGGTGATGTGGATCTGGTAGACGCCGTCGGACGTCGCGGTCAGGGTCTGGCCGTCGGCGAGGGCGATGTAGGCGCCGCCGTTGATCGAGTACTCCATGGTGATGTGACCGGCCGCCAGGTTGTGGTCCAGGTTGAGGGTTTCGCCCTGGCGCAGGTTGACGGTGATGCGGTCTTCATCGTTGGCGTTGGTGTTGGTCACCGCGCCGAGGTAGCCGCTGACCACCAGCACGGCGGTCATGGTCGCGGCGTTGGCGCTGAACGAATTACGCACGTTGGCCAGGTTCTGGTTGGCGGCGGTGTTGGCGTTGGTGCCAGTGAAGCTGATCGCGCCGGTGCCGGTGAAGTCCGCCGACCTGGAGATCCAGCCGGTGTTGAACGAGGTTGGCGTGGCGTTGAGCGTATCGCCGTTCGGGTCGGTGTCGTTGGCCAGCAACAGCTCACCCGGCACCACGATGTTGCCCGACAGCACGTTGGTGATGATGTGATCGTCCGCCGCTACCGGAGGCGCGTTGGGGATCACTTTCACGGTCAGCGTCGAGCTGGCAAGGTCGCCGTCGTTGTCGCTGAGGGTGAAGCCGATGTTCTCGGTGATCACCACGGCGGTGGTTTTCTGCGAGGTGTAGCTGTAGTCGCCGGTATCGAGGTTGACCACCAGGGTGCCGCTGTTGTTGGTGGCGATGCTCAGGGTGTTGTTCACCGTGTTGAACGTGCCGTGGTTGGCGCCGCCGCTGGCGACCAGTGAACCCTGGCCACCGTTGGCTTTCGGGTCATAGGTGTAGGTGGTGCCGTCGACCACAATGGATTTGATGAACCCGCCATCGGCGCCGAACGTGCCGCCCTCGCCGATCAACGAACCGGTGACCGGCGCGCCCTGCACCGTGCCGGACAGCACCGAGTTGAGCTGGTTGAGATCAGTGACCACCACCGCGTTGGTGTTGGTGTGGGTGATGCCGTCGTACGCCAGCGGATCGAGGTTGGCGTTGCTCACGCCGCTACCCAGGCCGATCGCGTAGTTCTTGATGTTGTTGGCATCGAGGAACGCCTTGAGCGTCGCTTCGTCGGCGGTGCCGATGTCACCCTCGTTGGGTTTGCCGTCGGAGAAGAAGTAGCCGACGTTCTGAGCCCCGGTGAGTTTGCCCGAGGTGTTGAACGCGTTGTACATGGTCGCCACGGCCGCGTCGTAGTTGGTGCCGCCGCCCGCGCTGAGGCCGGCCAGAATGGTCTTGGCCGTGGCGACATCGACCCACACCGAAGTGCGGTCGGTGGCGTTGCTGCTGAAGGTGACGAGTTGCACTTTCACGTCGCCCAGATCGTCGTACTTGTCGAGCAAGGCGCTGATCGCCTGCTTGGCCAGCTCCAGCCGCGACAGGCCCGGTACGCCGGAGGCGTCGGCCATGCTGCCGGAGATGTCGAGGACGATGAGGATGTTGGAGTCGATCTCCACCGCCGCCACCGAACGATCCGACGCTACCGCTTTGGGCACGTCGTCGACGATGTTGACCACGATGGTGCTGGTGGTGCTGTTCCCCAGCGCATCGGTGGCCTTGTAGGTGAAACTTTCGCTCAGGGTGTTCGGCCCGTCGTTGGCGTTCGGCGTGGTTTTCGGCGCCGAGGTCAGGGTGTAGGTGTAGGTGCCGTCGGCGTTGAGCTGGATCTGTCCGTAAGTGCCGGTGGCGCTGCCGACCAGGGTGTAGGTGATCGCCCCGCTGCCGCCGCTGACCGAACCGACCAGCGTGCCGGTGGCGGTTTCGCCGGCGTTGCTCGGGTCGCTGCCGGTGACCGTGCCGGGGGCCAGGTCTTGCCCGTCCTTGGTCAGGTCGAGGGCTTTCTCGTAGACGGTCACGTCCTGATCGGTCGAGGCCACGAGTTTGCTGTCAGCGACGTTGACGGTGATGGTGGTGGTGCTTTCGTCGCCGTCACTGTCGCGGATGGTGTAGGTGAAGGTGTCGGTGGCGCCCGGCGGGCTCACCGAGTTCGGGTTGCTGTGATAGACCGCGTTGCCGGCCGCATCGAGGGTCAGATAACCGTAGTTGCCGTTGATGTTGCTGTTGAGGCTGCCGATGGCCGAGGTCGCGGTGTTGCCGCCGGCGCGCACGCCGACCACGATCGCCGCGCCATCCGCGCCGCTGATGTCATTGCCCAGCACGCTGATGTTGACCGTGCCGCCCTCCGCCACCGAGCCGGTGTCGGGTTTGGCGGTCGGCAGGTCATCGATGATGTTGACGTTGATCTGCCCGGTCGCCGTGCTGCCGTCGGTGTCCGTCGCCACCACGTTGAAGTTCTCGGTGATGCTGTTGGCGCCGTTGGCGTTCGGGTGGGTTTCGTTATCCACCAGGGTGTAGCTGTAACTCACCACGCCGGTGGTCGGGTTGTAACCGGTGATGGTCAGCGTGCTGCCCAGTGGGGTGACGGTCGATTGCGGGAAGCCGGCGGCTACGCCGTTGGTCATCACGGCGATGCCGCCCACGGTCAGGGTTTGCAGACCGTCGAGCGCGGTGACAGTGAAAGTGCCGCTCTGGGTCAGCGCCGGAGTGTTGGGGCTGGTGCCGTCGCTGAGGTTTTTCTCATAGACGGTGAGTTCGCCGCCATTCACGTCGAGGCCGTTGAGGACCACCGGATCGTCGTTGTTGTGGATGTTCAGCACCAGGTTGGCGGTGCTGGTGTCGCCGTCGGCATCGGTCAGGGTGTAGGTGAAGGTCTCGGTGCCATTGCCACCGCCGTGCAGGTTTTTGAAGTCTGCATCGTTGGTGTTCAGCGTGTAGGTGTACGTGCCGTTGGCGTTCAGCACCAGGGTGCCGTAAGTACCGGTGAAGGTGCCGGGGGTGATCGGGCCGGCATTCGGGCCGGTCGCCACCACGTCGGCGCCTTGCACGTCGTTGGTCAGCACGTTGCCGTTGAGGGTCAACTGGGTTTCCGACGCGGTGCTGGCGTTGCTGTCGTTGATCGCCTTCGGCACGTCATCGACGATGTTGACCACGATGGTGCTGGTAACAACGTTGCCCAGCGAATCGGTGGCCTGGTAGGTGAAGGTTTCGGTCAGGGTGTTGGCGCCGTCATCGGCGTGCGGGGTGGTGCTGGCCGGTGAGGTCAGGGTGTAGGTGTACGTGCCGTTGGGGTTGAGCACGATCTGCCCGTAGTTGCCGGTGGCGCTGCCGACCAGCGCGTAGCTGATCGCACCGACCGCGCCGGTGACCGAGCCGACCAGCGTGCCGGACGCGGTTTCCCCGGTGCTGGTCGGATCGCTGCCGGTGACCGTGCCGGCGGCCAGATCTTGCCCGTCCTTGGTCAGGTCGAGGGCTTTTTCGTAGACGGTGACGTCGGTGTCGCTGACCGCGCACAGTTGGCTGTTGGACACGTCGATGGTGATGGTGGTGGTGCTTTCGTCACCGTCGGAATCTCGCACGGTGTACACGAACACGTCCACCGCACCCAGGCCGCTCACGGCATTCGGGTTGCTGTGATAGACCGCGTTGCCGTTGGCGTCGAGGGTCAGGTAGCCGTAAGTGCCGTTGATGTTGCTGTTGAGGCCGCCGATGGCCGAGGTCGAGGTGTCGGAACCGGCGCGCACGCCCACTACCGCGCCACTGGCAGCCGGGCCGTCGGCGCCGCCGATGTCGTTGTCCAGCACGTTGCCGCTGACGGTGCCGCCCTCCGGCACCGACGTAGCGTCGGGTTTGGCGGTCGGCAGATCATCGATGATGTTGACGTTGATCTGCCCGGTGGCGGAGCTGCCATCGGTGTCGGTCGCCACCACGTTGAAGTTCTCGGTGATGCTGTTGGCGCCGTTGGCGGTCGGATGGGTTTCGTTATCCACCAGGGTGTAGCTGTAGCTGACCACGCCGGTGGCCGGGTCGTATCCGGTGATGGTCAGCGTGCTGCCCAGCGGGGTGACCGCCGATTGCGGGAAGCCTGCCGCGACACCGTTGGTGATCACGGCAATGCCGCCCACGGTCAGGGTTTGCAGACCGTCGAGCGCTGTCACCGTGAAGGTGCCGCTTTGGGTCAGTGCCGGGGTATTGGGGCTGGTGCCGTCGCTGAGGTTTTTCTCGTAGACGGTCAGCTCGCCACCGTTGACGTCGAGGCCGTTGAGGTACACCTGATCGTCGTTGTTGTGGATGTTCAACACCAGGTTCGCGGTGCTGGTATCGCCGTCTGCATCGGTGATGGTGTAGGTGAAGGTTTCAGTGCCGTTGCCGCCGCCGTGCAGGTTTTTGAAGTCTGCATCGTTGGTGTTGAGGGTGTAGGTGTA
>NZ_JAIHBA010000007.1:103806-172913 GCF_019718735.1 Pseudomonas sp. RIT778
ACACCAGGTTCGCGGTGCTGGTATCGCCGTCTGCATCGGTGATGGTGTAGGTGAAGGTTTCAGTGCCGTTGCCGCCGCCGTGCAGGTTTTTGAAGTCTGCATCGTTGGTGTTGAGGGTGTAGGTGTATGTGCCGTTGGCGTTCAATACCAAGGTGCCGTAAGTCCCGGTGAAGGTGCCTGCGGTGATTGGGCCGGCATTCGGCCCGGTCGGTACGCGGTCGGCGCCTTGCACGTCGTTGGTCAGGACGTTGCCGCTCAATGTGAGGTTGGTTTCCGAAGCGGTGCCGGCGTTGCTGTCGTCCACGCCTTTTGGCAGGTCGTCGACGATGTTCACGTCCAGCGTGGCGTTGGCGGTGGTGCCGTTGTCATCGACCACGGTGACGGCGAACTGCTCGTTGAGCACGTTGGCGCCGTTGGCGGTTGGATGCGCTTCGTTGTCGACCAAGGTGTAGCTGTAGCTGACGACGCCGGTTGCCGCGTTGAAGCCGGTGATGGTCAGCGTGCTGCCCAGTGGCGTGGTCACCGATTGCGGGAAGCCTGCCGCCACGCCATTGGTGACCACGGCAATGCCGCCGATGGTCAGGGTGGTGACACCATCGAGAGCAGTGATGGTGAAGGTGCCGCTTTGGGTCAGCGCTGGGGCATCGGGGCTGCTGCCGTCACCGAGGTTTTTTTCGTAAACGGTGAGCTCGCCGCCGTTCACGTCGAGGCCATTGATGATCACCGGATCGTCGTTGTTGTGGATCTGCAGGACGAGGTTGGCGGTGCTGGTATCGCCGTCGGCATCGGTGATGGTGTAGGTGAAGGTCTCGGTGCCGTTGCCGCCGCCGTGCAGCGCTTTGAAATCGGCGTCGCTGGTGTTGAGGGTGTAGGTGTAAGTGCCGTTGGCGTTCAGCACCAATGTCCCGTAAGTCCCGGTGAAAGTGCCGGCGGTGATCGGGCCAGCGTTTTCGCCGACAGGTACGCGGTCGGCGCCTTGCACGTCGTTGGTCAGGACGTTGCCGCTCAATGTGAGGTTGGTTTCCGAAGCGGTGCCGGCGTTGCTGTCGTCCACGCCTTTTGGCAGGTCGTCGACGATGTTCACGTCCAGCGTGGCGTTGGCGGTGGTGCCGTTGTCATCGACCACGGTGACGGCGAACTGCTCGTTGAGCACGTTGGCGCCGTTGGCGGTTGGATGCGCTTCGTTGTCGACCAGGGTGTAGCTGTAGCTGACGACGCCGGTTGCCGCGTTGAAGCCGGTGATGGTCAGCGTGCTGCCCAGTGGCGTGGTCACCGATTGCGGGAAGCCGGCAGCCACACCGTTGGTGACCACGGCGATGCCGCCGATGGTCAGCGTAGTAACGCCATCCAGCGCGGTGATGGTGAAAGTGCCGCTTTGGGTCAGGGCTGGCGCATCGGGGCTGCTGCCGTCACCGAGGTTTTTTTCGTAAACGGTGAGCTCGCCGCCGTTCACGTCGAGGCCATTGATGATCACCGGATCGTCGTTGTTGTGGATCTGCAGCACGAGGTTCGCGGTGCTGGTGTCGCCGTCGGCATCGGTGATGGTGTAGGTGAAGGTCTCGGTGCCATTGCCACCGCCGTGCAGCGCTTTGAAATCGGCGTCGCTGGTGTTGAGGGTGTAGGTGTAAGTGCCATTGGCATTCAGCACCAATGTCCCGTAAGTCCCGGTGAAAGTACCGGCAGTGATCGGGCCGGCGTTTTCGCCGACAGGCACGCGGTCAGCGCCTTGCACGTCGTTGGTCAGGACGTTGCCACTCAAGGTGAGGTTGGATTCCGAGGCAGTCCCGGCGTTGCTGTCGTCCACGCCTTTTGGCAGGTCGTCGACGATGTTCACGTCCAGCGTGGCGTTGGCGGTGGTGCCGTTGTCATCGACCACGGTCACGGCGAATTGCTCGCTCAGCACGTTGGCGCCGTTGGCGGTTGGATGCGCTTCGTTGTCGACCAGGGTGTAGCTATAGCTGACGACGCCGGTGGCGGCGTTGAAGCCGGTGATGGTCAGCGTGCTGCCCAGTGGTGTAGTCACCGATTGTGGGAAGCCTGCGGCTACACCGTTGGTGACGACGGCGATGCCGCCGATGGTCAGCGTGGTGACGCCATCAAGAGCTGTGATGGTGAAGGTGCCGCTCTGGGTCAGGGCTCCCGAATCCGGCGCGCTGCCGTCGCCGAGGTTTTTCTCGTAGACGGTGAGTTCACCGCCCTCGACGTTCAACCCGTTGATGACCACAGGATCGTCGTTGTTGTGGATCTGCAAAACGAGGTTCGCGGTGCTGGTGTCGCCGTCGGCATCGCGCAGGGTGTAGGTGAAGGTCTCGGTGCCGCTGCCACCACCGTGCAAGGCTTTGAAGTCGGCATCGCTGGTGTTCAGCGTGTAGGTGTAAGTGCCGTTGGCATTCAGCACCAGGGTGCCGTAAGTGCCGGTGAAGGTGCCACCGACCACCGGGCCACTGTTGGGGCCGACGGGGATCCGGTCGGCGCCCTGGGTGTCGTTCGGCAGCACGTTGCCGGTCAGGGTCAGCAGGGTTTCCGAGGCGGTGTTCGGATTGGTGTCATCGACAGCCTTGGGCACGTCGTCGGTGATGTTGACGTCCAGCGTGCCGGTGGCGGTGTCGCCATTGCTGTCGCCGGCGATCACGGTGAATTGTTCGCTGAGGTTATTGGCACCGTCGCCCGCCGCGTGGGTTTCGTTGCCGTTGAGGGTGTAGCTGTAGCTGACCGTGCCGGTGGCCGGGTTATAGCCAGTGATGGTCAGGGTGTTGCCCAGTTGCGTGGTGATCGATTGCGGGAAACCGATCGGCACGCCGCCGACAATCACGTTAATGCCGCCGATGCTCAGGCTGCTCAGGCCGTCCGGCGCCGACACCGTGAAGCTGCCGGTCTGGGTCAGCGCGCCAGGGTTGGCGGCGGAACCGTCGGGCAGATTGGCTTCGTTGAGGGTCAGTTCGCCGCCAGGTACGGACAGGCCGCCGAGGGTCACCGGGTTATTGACCGGCGGTGGTGGCGGAACAATCGGGGCGGCCTGGCCGTCACCGTTGTCGATTACAGCGTTATGCCGTTCTTCGGGAAACTCGGGGATGCCGTTGAAACCGGCTGTCGGGAAACCGATGACCGGATCGACCCGGCCCGCCACTTCGGTCAGCAACACAAAACTGTGGCCGCCGCCCAGGCCACCTGGCGCGCCACCGGTTGCTCCGGGGCCGGCCGCTGTCGCTTCGGCGGTTTTGGTCGGGTCATCGCCGGCGGCAATGGCTTTCTGGATCTGTTCGACGTCGGTCAGTTGCGACTCGCTCGGGGTCACCGCTTCCGGAGCATTGACGTGGGCGGCCTGATCGGCGAGCAACTGGCCGGTCATGGTCAGGCTGCTGTCCCGACCGAGGGTCAGCTCCTGGCCATTTTGCAGATGGACGGCAACCGCGCCCTCCGCCCCGGTGATCAATTGATCCCCTGCAAACAGCCGATCGCCTTCGACCAATGGGCGGCGAATGCCGTCTGCCGATTGAGCGAAAACCTGACCAATGACTTTAGTGACGATCCCGATGAGCGTTGCCATGTGCATTCCTCCGCTGCCGACCACCGTCGGCGCTGGTTCGCGAAGCAGCCCATGGCTCAAGCGGGTTGTCGGGGCGACGCTCGCACCTCGACAGTTCGTTTCGCAGGTTGCGCAAATCCAGAAACGCCAGCGCCATCAAGCACTTGGAATCTCTGTTCGATGCAGCAGGCCCACTAACGCTACGTAACGGTGGTGAATCACCCGAGTGACAAAAAAATGTCGCTCATCAGCCGCTACGCGTCCCTCCCCTTTAGCAGTACTTCGCCGTATGTCGCAAAGTGAGTGGAACTTTCCTCAAGCCTTTCTGTGCTCCCTAAAGCTCATAAAACAAAGGCTTTCGAGTGGAACAATGTGCTGGATTTGGCGAACCGCATAAGTTTTTTTTGGCATAACCCATATGAAAATTTTTTCTTAGCTACGCTTCAGGATGTTCTTAGCTCTGTTGTTACAGGCATGAAACGCTTTCTACTAAAAATATCGTCAATAAATTGGCGACAGCGGAACACCATCAGGACTCAGGGAGATGCACCCATGCGCGTACTAACCCCCCTCTGCAGCGCGGTTTTGCTGGCCATGGCTTGCACTTCCCAAGCCCAGGCCATGAACCTCACCGAAGCGATCCAGAGCACCATCGCCACCCACCCGGAACTTGCCTCGCGCGTGGACGCGCGCCTGTCAGCTGATGAACAGGTGAAAGTCGCCAAGGGCGGCTTCTATCCGTCGGTGGATCTGAACGCTGCTTACGGGCGCGGTTACAGCGACAACACCAACACCCGGGCCTTCGGTAATCACCACACCGAAATCCTCAATTACACCCAGTCCGAGTTGCGTCTGCGGCAGATGCTGTTCGACGGTTTCAACACTGCCAACGAAGTCGAGCGCACCAAGGGCGTTTCCAACTCGCGCGCCTATTACGCGCAAGGCACCGCCCAGGACCTGGCCCTGCGCACCATCGAGGTCTACCTCGAAGTGCTCAAGCGCCGTGAACTGGTGACCCTGGCCAGGAACAACCTGCAGGCACACTTGCGCGTCAACGATCAGATCGGCCTGCGCACCGAGCGCGGCGTGGGCAGCACCGCCGACTCCGATCAGTCGGTCGCCCGTAAGGCGCTGGCACAGAACAACCTCGACACCGCCGAAGTCGATCTGGCCGACGCCGAGTCGAACTTCTACAGCGTGGTCGGGCGTATGCCGGATGAACTGGAACCCCCCGCATCGACCCGTGGCGAGTTGCCCGCCACCCTGCCCGAAGCCCAGCAGAGCATGGTCGAGAACAACCCGTACCTGAAATCCGCCCAGGCTGACGTGCAATCGGCCGAGAGCCAGTACGAAGTCGCCAAGTCGCCGTTCTACCCACGCTTCGATGCGGAGGCGGCAGTCGGCGCCAACAACAACGTGCAGGGCGACGAGGGCCACGACAACGAATGGCGGGTCGGTGTGGTGATGAACTACAACCTGTTCCGTGGCGGCAGCGACAAGGCACGACTGGCCTCCGACGCGCACCAGATCAACCAGGCGATGGACATCCGCAACAACGCCCTGCGCCAGCTCAACGAGAACATTCACCTGGCCTGGAACGCCATGGTCAACGCCAAGAAACAGACCCCGACCGCCCGCGAATACGCCGAAACCACCAAGCGTGTGCGCGCCGCGTATCAGGATCAGTTCGGCCTCGGCCAGCGCACCCTGCTCGACCTGCTCGACAGTGAAAACGAGCTGTACAACGCCAACCGTCGCTACACCGAAATCCGCTACACCGAGGAATACTCGATGTACCGCGTGCTGGCGAACATGGGCCAGTTGTTGAACAAGCAGCGGATCGTGCTGCCGGCCGATGCGATTGCCGCGACCGAGGTGAAGAACGAAGCACGCTTGCCCGAGCTGAAATAACCACGCTGCCGGAGCTGTCGAAAGCTGTGATCTGATCGTTCCCACGCTCTGCGTGGGAATGCAGCCCGTGACGCTCCGCGTCACTGGACGCAGAGCGTCCCTAGAGGCATTCCCACGCGGACGGTTCGACGCCTCGACGTGGGAACGATCAACTGAAGTAGTGCCAGGGGAGCGATCAATATGACCAGCATGCAACCCGGTAACACCGGGATCGATCCGCGGCTGAGCTTCGATGACCCGTTGCTCGACGGTCTGTTGATCCTCTGCAAACTACACGGCGCGACAGTCAGTCGCGCCAGCCTGAGCGCCGGGCTGCCCCTGGACAAACAACGCCTGAGCCTGGACCTGCTGCCCCGCGCCGCAGCCCGGGCCGGGTTGCAGGCGCGCTTGCTGCGCCGGGAACTCAAAGACATTTCTCCGCTGAACCTGCCGGTGCTCTTGCTGTTGGGCAACGGGCGTACGGCGGTGCTGCGGCGTTTTGCCGAAGACGGCAAGGCGCTGATCCTGCCCAGTGAAGCCGACGGCGGTGAGCAATGGGTCAGCCGTGAAGAACTCACCGAACACTACAGCGGCCAAGCCTTGTTCGCCCGGCCACGGCATGAACTGGAAGACCTGCGCTCGCCGCTGGTGCCACGGGTGCAGGCGTGGTTTCGCGACACCCTGAAGCTGTCGAAATGGCTGTACAGCGACGCGATCCTCGCCAGTTTCCTGATCAACCTGCTGGGCCTGATGGTGCCGCTGTTCGTCATGCAGACCTACGACCGCGTGGTGCCGAACCAGGCCACCTCAACATTGTGGGTGCTGTCGATCGGGTTGCTGATCGGCACCGGTTTCGAACTGGTGCTGCGAGTGGTGCGTGCGCACCTGCTGGACACTGCCGGCAAGAAGACCGACGTGATCCTTTCCGCGACTTTATTCGAGCGCATCACCGGCATGTCGATGAAGGCCCGGCCGGCGACCATCGGCGGATTCGCCCAGAGCATTCACGACTTTCAGGGCCTGCGGGAATTTCTCACCGCCGTGACCCTGACCAGCCTGATCGACCTGCCTTTCGTGGTGTTGATGCTGGTGGTGATCGGCCTGCTCGGTGGCTGGCTGGTGGTGATTCCGCTGCTGGCGTTTCCGATCACGATCGTGTTCGCGATGATCATTCAGGCCCGCCTGCGCGACACCGTGCAGAAAAGCCTGAGCCTCGGCGCCGAGCGCCAGGCGTTGCTGATCGAAACCCTCGGCGGCCTGGAAACCCTCAAGGCGTGCAGCGCCGAAAGCGAGCGCCAGCACAAATGGGAAAGCACCCATGGCGCCCTCACCCGCCTCGACAGCCACGCCCGTAATCTCTCGGCGCTGGCCACCAACGGCACGCTGTTCATCCAGCAGTTTTCGGGGATGGCGACGATTGTGGCCGGGGTCTACAGCATCATCGCCGGCAACCTAAGTGTCGGCGCGCTGGTGGCCAGTTACATGCTCGGCAGCCGCGTGCTCGCGCCACTGGGCCAGATCGCCGGGCTGATCACCCGCTACCAGCAAGCGCAACTGACCATGAAAAGCACCGACGCGCTGATGTCCCTGCCTCAGGAGCGCGACGGCAAACAACGGCCGCTGGAACGCACGCAACTGCAAGGCGCGCTGGATGCCAACGCGGTGACTTTCCACTACAACGGCCAGAACGCGCCGGCCCTGAGCAACGTCAGCTTCAGCGTCAAACCCGGCGAGCGGATCGGCATCATCGGCCGCAGCGGCTCGGGCAAAAGTACGTTGGCGCGACTGGTGATGGGCTTCTACGAACCGGAAGAAGGCCAGTTGCTGCTCGACGGCCTCGACCTGCGGCAACTGGATGTCGCCGACCTGCGCCAGCAGATCGGTTACGTCGCCCATGACCTGCCGCTGCTGGCCGGCAGCCTGCGTGACAACCTGACCCTCGGCGCCCGCTATATCAGCGATTCACGGATGCTTGAAGTGGCCGAACTGACCGGCGTCACCGAGCTCGCCCGCCAGCACCCGCAAGGCTTCGACCGGCCGGTGGGCGAGCGCGGGCAACTGCTCTCCGGTGGCCAGCGCCAAGCCGTGTTGCTGGCACGGGCGCTGTTGCTCGACCCGCCGATCATGCTGCTCGACGAACCCACCAGCGCCATGGACAACAGCAGCGAAGACGTCCTGCGCCAGAAGCTGCACGGCTGGGTGCAGGGCAAAACCTTGCTGCTGGTCACCCACCGCACCTCGATGCTGAGCCTGGTGGACAGGTTGCTGGTACTGGACAACGGCCGGATCGTCGCCGACGGTCCGAAAGAAGCGGTCATCGATGCACTGCGCAAGGGCCGGGTCGGCTCGGCAGCGGTCTAGGAGTTGCCCCATGTCTGCTTCCTCCTCTTCAAAACCGCGCGGCTACTTCGACAGTTTCGGTAAAAGCGCCGAAGCCGAATTCATGCCGGAAACCGCCGGCGCCTCGTTGCAGGATTCGCCGCGCTGGTCGCGCATCACCGTGTGGCTGGCGGCGGCGCTGCTGATCAGCGCGCTGGTCTGGGCCAAGTTCGCCGTGCTTCAGGAAGTGACCATGGGCGAAGGCAAGGCGATTCCGTCGAGCAAGGTTCAGGTGATCCAGAACCTCGAAGGCGGGATCGTCACCGAGATCTTCGTGCGTGAAGGGCAAATGGTCAGCAAGGGCGACACCTTGCTGCGTCTGGATGACACGCGGTTTCTGTCGAACAAGGGTGAGAGCGAGGCTGATCGTTATGCGCTGACCGCGCAGGTCGAACGCTTGTCCGCCGAAGCCGAAGGCCGGCCGTTCAAGCTCTCGGACGAGGTGATCGCCAAGGCCCCGCAAGTCGCCGAGGACGAGCGCTCGCTGTACGAGCAGCGGCAACGGCGACTGGCCAGCGAGCAACGCACCCTCAGCGAACAGCTGCGGCAGAAGGCACAGGAGCTGGCGGAGTTTCGGTCGAAACAGGGGCAATACAGTTCGAGCCTGGCGCTGCTGCAACAGGAAATGAACATGTCGGAACCGCTGGTGAAAACCGGCGCGGTATCGCCTGTGGAGATCCTCCGTCTACGCCGTAGCGCAGTGGAAATTCGTGGCTCGTTGAATGCCACGACGCTCGCCATTCCCCGGGCCGAATCGGCGATCAACGAGATCAAGAGCAAGATCGACGAATCGGAACAGACCTTCCGCTCCGAAGCGGCCAAAGAGCTGAACGAGAAACGCACCGACCTGTCGAAAATCACCGCGTCGAGCATCGCCATCGACGACCGCGTCAGCCGCACCACTGTGACTTCGCCGGTGCGCGGGGTGATCAAGCAGATGAAGGTCAACACCATCGGCGGCGTGGTGCAGCCGGGCAGCGACATGGTGGAAATCGTGCCGCTGGAAGACAACCTGTTGATCGAAGCCAAGGTCCGGCCGCAGGACGTGGCGTTCCTGCATCCGGGTCAGAAAGCCATGGTCAAGTTCAGCGCCTACGACTACACGATCTACGGCGGACTCAGCGCCAAGCTTGAGCTGATCGGCGCCGACACCATCACCGACGACAAGGGCAACAGCTTCTACCTGATCCAGGTGCGTACCGACAAAAATCATCTGGGCGGGGATGTGAAACCGTTGCTGATCATTCCGGGGATGGTGGCGACGGTGGACATCATTACCGGGGAGAAAAGCGTGCTGGATTACCTGCTCAAACCGGTGCTGAAGGCCCGGACCGAGGCGATGCGCGAGCGCTAGTGATTGATCGCTCTCACGTTGATCGTTCCCACGCTCTGCGTGGGAATGCATCCAGTGACGCTCTGCGTCACCGTCGCGAAGGGACGCGGAGCGTCCCGGGCGGCATTCCCACGCGGAGCGTGGGAACGATCAGGCGATCAGTATCAGTCCGATCAGCCTCCGTGATTCTTCTGGAAAGTCTCTTCCCCCATCGCCGCAATCTGCCCTTCAATCAACGCCTCGAACGGCTTGAGCAACGGCTCGAAAGAGACCGGCGCTTCCAGCGTCTGCAACGCCTGAACAATCGCCTCGATCGTCGACAACGCCCCCGGCCCCGGTGCCTTGCGCAGCCGATACCGGGAAACCCCACCCTCGGCCAAAGTCACTCGTGGCAACGCCGCCAGCAGCGGATTGAGGTGCAGCATCTTGCGCGCCTTGCGCCACGTGCCATCCGGCACCACCAGCAACAGCGGCTCATCCGATGCGGCGTAAGCCTGCATCGGCTGCGCATCCTCCGCCGGAAACAGCAAACGCGCCCGATACCCCGGTCGGTTCAGCAGCGCGGGCAGATCCTCGAACACTTCACCGACGATCAGCTCGGCATTGTTCAAACCGAGCGCCGCCAGCCGTGCCGTGTTGAGCGCATGATTGACCTCGCTCGGGTGCTGCAACAGCAACACCCGGGTGCGGCTGTCGAGGCTGGGGATCAGCGGGCAAAGGCAGTGGGTTTGTGGGCGCAGGCAGCGCGGGCATTGGGGTCTGGACATTGTCTTATGCCTGATTGAGCTGCGCTTTGAGCAGGTCGCGGAAAGTCTGGATCAGCGGCTCGCGGCTGCGGCCACGGCGCATGATCATGGAAAACGGCGCCTGATAACCGAAGGTCGCCGGCAGCAGCACCCGCAAATCGCCCTTGTCGGCCCAGGCCTGGGCGTAGTGCTCCGGCAGGTAACCGATGTAGGCGCCGGACAGCACCAGAATCAGCTGCGCCTCCATACTTTCCACGGTCGCGGCGCTGTGCTTGAAACCGTGGCGTGCGAGTTCGGCCTGGCTCCAGTAACCGCGACCGACCATGCGTTGCTGGGTGATGACCTGCTCGGGAATCCGCCGTTCGTTGAACAACGGGTGACGGCTGCTGCAATAAAGCCAGTGCTGCTCGCGGTACAGCGGCATGTACACCAGACCGCTCATGCGTGTGGAGAACGCACCGATGGCCAGGTCGAGGCGGTTGTCCTGCACGCCGAGTTGCAATTCGTAAGGGCTCATCACCGACAGATGCAAATGCACCGCCGGGTGTTCCTGGCTGTAGGCGCCGATGGCTTCGGCGAACGGCAGGGCCTTGTCGCTGACTGTGGAGTCGATCACCCCAAGGTTGAGCGTGCCACGCAGTTCACCCTTGAGTGCTGCGGCGTATTGCTCGAAGCCTTCGAGCTCGGCCAGCAGGCGCAGGGTTTCCTGATGGAACAGCTCGCCCTTGCTGGTCAGGCTGAAACCACCGCGCCCGCGATGGCACAGCACCAGACCCAGCGCGGCTTCGAGCTGGCTCATGTAGGTGCTGATCGCCGAGGTCGACAGGTTGAGTTCCTGCTGCGCGTTGGCAAACCCCTGATGGCGCACGACGCTGACGAAGATGCGCAAAAGTTTCAGGTCGGGTAAAGCGTTGGCCATGTCTACTCCAAGGATCGTTCCCCATAGATCGTTCCCACGCTCTGCGTGGGAATGCCGCCTTGGACGCTCTGCGTCCGCTTCACGGCTGTGACGCGGAGCGTCACGGGATGCATTCCCACGCGGACGGTTCGACGCCTCGACGTGGGAACGATCAGCGAGAAGTCTATCCATCTCCCTCTCATTAGTTTAGAAATTTCTGAACTAAGTATTTGCCCGTAGCGATTCTTCCGCCGCACTACATTTCGCAGAATCGGCCCACAGCGGTGCCCGTGACCTTGCGAATACGGTGCGCCGACATAAATAAAACAAAGACGATGAGGCCCTACCCGTGGACAAGATTCTTCACCAACCACTGGGCGGCAACGAAATGCCGCGCTTCGGCGGCATCGCCACCATGCTCCGACTCCCCCATGTTCCGACCGCTGCCGGCCTGGACGCTGCCTTTGTTGGCGTGCCACTGGACATCGGTACTTCGCTGCGCCCCGGCACCCGCTTCGGGCCGCGCGACATCCGCACCGAATCGGTGATGATCCGCCCGTACAACATGGCCACCGGCGCTGCGCCGTTCGACTCGCTGTCGGTTGCCGACATCGGTGACGTGGCGATCAACACCTTCAACCTGCTCGACGCCGTGCGCATCATCGAAGAAGCCTACGACAACATCCTCGAGCACAACGTGATCCCGATGACCCTGGGTGGCGACCACACCATCACCCTGCCGATCCTGCGTGCCATCCACAAAAAGCACGGCAAGGTCGGTCTGGTGCACATCGACGCCCACGCTGACGTCAACGATCACATGTTCGGCGAGAAGATCGCCCACGGTACGACCTTCCGCCGCGCCGTCGAAGAAGGTCTTCTGGACTGTGACCGTGTGGTGCAGATTGGTCTGCGTGCGCAGGGTTACACCGCTGACGACTTCAACTGGAGCCGCGATCAGGGCTTCCGCGTTGTTCAAGCCGAAGAGTGCTGGCACAAGTCGCTGGCACCGCTGATGGCCGAAGTGCGCGAGAAAGTCGGTGGCGGCCCGGTGTACCTGAGCTTCGACATCGACGGCATCGACCCGGCCTGGGCGCCTGGCACCGGCACCCCGGAAATCGGTGGTCTGACGACCATTCAGGCGATTGAAATCGTTCGCGGCTGCCAGGGCCTCGACCTGATCGGCTGCGATCTGGTAGAAGTCTCGCCCGCTTATGACACCACCGGCAACACCTCGCTGCTGGCCGCCAATCTGCTGTACGAAATGCTCTGCGTACTGCCAGGCGTGGTCCACCGCTGAGGGTCGGGTCATGAACGAACGTGATGAGGTTCTGAAAGCGGCCGCCGATCTGGTGTCCGCCTTCGCCCGCAACGATCGCGAAGCCTACTTCGGTGCATTCAGCAGCGACGCGAGCTTCGTGTTCTACACCCTCGAACAGCCCCTGCTGTCGCGCGATGCCTATCAGGCGTTGTGGGACAGCTGGCGCGCCGAGGATGGCTTCGAGGTGCTGTCCTGCACCTCGAGCAACGCCTTCGTCAGCCTGCAGGGTGACGTGGCGATTTTCATCCATGACGTGGCCACCGAGCTGCGCATGCAAGGGGAGCAACACTTCAGCCAGGAGCGCGAGACGATTGTTTTCAGAAAACAAGCGTCGAGCCTAGAACAACAAGGCCATTGGCTGGCCTGCCACGAACATTTGTCCGCAATGCCGGAAGGGCTGCCATCCCCTTAGCCAAGACAGGTGACGCTCACGCACGATGAGCGCGCCTTTATGATCGGAGCAGATCATGAATAACAACAACAAAGACCAAAGCCTTACGCAGATTGAAACCCACGGGGTCGAACAGATCCCGGACAACGAACGCACCGCCGGTCCCGTGGATTTGTTCCGCATGATCTTTGGCGGCGCGAACACCTTTGCCACCGCCGTACTCGGCAGTTTCCCGGTGCTGTTCGGCCTGTCCTTTCAGGCGGGCGTCTGGGCGATTGTCTCGGGCGTGCTGCTTGGCTCGCTGATCCTTGCACCGATGGGCCTGTTCGGCCCGCTCAACGGCACCAACAATGCCGTGTCGTCCGGTGCACACTTCGGCGTGCACGGGCGGATCGTCGGTTCGTTCCTGTCGCTGCTGACCGCCATCGCCTTCTTCTCGCTCTCGGTGTGGAGTTCGGGAGATGCGTTGATCGGTGGTGCGAAACGCCTGATCGGCCTGCCGGAAACCGACCTGACCCTGGGCCTGGCCTACGGTCTGTTCGCAATTCTGGTGCTGACCGTGTGCATCTACGGCTTCCGCTTCCTGCTGTGGGTGAACAAGGTCGCGGTGTGGAGCGCAAGCCTGCTGTTCCTGCTGGGCATCTTCGCTTTCGCCGGTCCTTTCGATTCGCACTACGCCGGTACTGTCAGCCTCGGCCAGCCGGGCTTCTGGGCCGCGTTCATCGGCGCCGCGCTGGTGGCCATGAGCAACCCTATTTCCTTCGGCGCGTTCCTCGGCGACTGGGCCCGCTATATCCCGCGTGAAACCTCGCGTCAGCGGATCATGGCGGCGGTGGTGCTCTCGCAGATCGCCACCTTCATCCCGTTCCTGTTCGGCCTGACCACCGCGACCATCGTGGCGATCCAGGCACCGGACTACATCGCAGCCAACAACTACGTCGGCGGTCTGCTGGCGGTGTCGCCGAGCTGGTTCTTCCTGCCGGTGTGCCTGATTGCAGTGATTGGCGGCATGTCCACCGGCACCACCTCGCTGTATGGCACCGGGCTGGACATGTCGAGCGTGTTCCCTCGCCTGCTGTCGCGAGTGAAGGCGACGCTGCTGATCGGCGTGCTGTCGATTGCCTTCATCTTCATCGGGCGCTTCGCGGCGAACCTGGTACAGAGCGTGTCGACCTTCGCCGTGCTGATCATCACCTGCACCACTCCGTGGATGGTGATCATGATCATCGGCCTGGTGGTGCGTCGCGGCTTCTACTGCCCGGACGACCTGCAAGTGTTCACTCGCGGCGAACAAGGCGGACGCTACTGGTTCAGCCACGGCTGGAACTGGCGCGGCCTGGGCGCGTGGATCCCGAGCGCAGCGGTCGGCCTGTGCTTCGTCAACCTGCCGGGGCAGTTCGTTGGTCCACTCGGTGAGTTGGCCGGCGGCATCGACATCAGCCTGCTGGTGACCCTCGGTCTGGCCTCGGTGATGTACCTGATGCTGCTGAGCCTGTTCCCGGAACCGGCGCTGGTCTACGGCCCGAAGGATCCCCGGAGCAAAGGCGCGCATGCGCCGGCTGAAGCGGCGCTGCGTCAGGCCGCCTGATTAACCCTGTGGGAGCGGGCTTGCCCGCGAATGCGATCTGTCAGTCACATCACTTTTGAATGTGCCGACGCCTTCGCGAGCAAGCCCGCTCCCACAAGGGCAGCCTCATAGAACCAATTTTGTTTCACCATAAAAAAGACAATCGGAGACACGCCATCATGGCTTTGGATTTATTCGTCGTCCTCATCTACGCCGCCGGCATGCTCTTGCTCGGCTACTTTGGCATGCGCAAGGCCAAGACCAACGAGGACTTCCTGGTCGCCGGGCGTAACCTCGGCCCGAGCCTGTACATGGGCACCATGGCCGCGACCGTTCTCGGTGGCGCGTCCACCGTCGGCACCGTCCGCCTCGGCTACGTGCACGGCATTTCCGGTTTCTGGCTGTGCGCGGCACTGGGTTGCGGCATCGTCGCGCTGAACCTGTTCCTGGCCAAGCCGCTGCTGAAACTGAAGATCTACACCGTTACCCAGGTCCTGGAAAAACGCTACAACCCGATGGCCCGCTCGGCGAGCGCGGCGATCATGCTGGCCTACGCACTGATGATCGGCGTGACCTCGATCCTCGCCATCGGCACCGTGCTGCAAGTGCTGTTCGGCCTGCCGTTCTGGATCTCGGTACTGCTCGGCGGTGGCGTGGTCGTGGTGTACTCGGCCATCGGCGGCATGTGGTCGCTGACCCTGACCGACATCGTCCAGTTCATCATCAAGACCGTCGGCCTGATGTTCATCCTGTTGCCAATCTGCCTGTACCGCGTTGGCGGCTGGGACGAGCTGGTGCTGAAACTGCCGGCCACCGCCTTCAGCTTCACCACCATCGGCTGGGACACGATCATCACCTACTTCATGATCTACTTCTTCGGCATCCTGATCGGTCAGGACATCTGGCAACGGGTGTTCACCGTCAAGAACGAAAAAGTCGCTCAGTACGCCGGTAGCTTCGCGGGCATCTACTGCATCCTCTACGGCCTGGCCTGCGCCCTGATCGGCATGGCGGCGCACGTACTGATCCCGGATCTGGACAACGTCAACAATGCCTTCGCCGCGATCGTCAAACTGTCGCTGCCGGACGGTATCCGTGGTCTGGTGATCGCCGCTGCCTTGGCCGCGATGATGTCCACCGCCAGCGCCGGCCTGCTCGCCGCCGCCACCACCCTGACCGAAGACCTCCTGCCGAAACTGCGTGGCGGCAAACAGTCGAGCCTGGGTGTGAACCGTCTGTTCACCCTGCTGACCGGCATCGTGGTGCTGGGCATCGCGCTGGTGGTCAACGACGTGATCAGCGCCCTGACCCTCGCTTACAACCTGTTGGTGGGCGGCATGCTGATCCCGCTGATCGGTGCGATCTTCTGGAAACGCGCGACCACTGCCGGCGCCATCGCCAGCATGGGCCTGGGTTTCGCCACCGCCCTGCTGTTCATGTTCAAGGATGGTCTGGATGCCAACACGCCGATCTACTACAGCCTGGCTGTGGGTCTGGTGAGCTTTGTGGTGGTCAGCCTGATTTCCCGTCGCCCAAACGTGGTGGCCAGCGCGATCTAAGCTGAACACAACGACTTGATGCTTTCTTCGGCGGGTGTGGCGTCGGTTGCCACACCCGTTTTTTTCGTCTCAAGGAAAGTGCTTATGAAGATTGTTTCTCGCGATCAGTGGTTCGAAGTGCAAACCCTGAGCGACGGCATTCGGCTGATTCACGAGCCGTTCATCCGCCCGTTCTACCGCTGCAACCTGTGGCACGTTCAGGGGCGGGACAAGGATCTGCTGCTCGACAGCGGTTCCGGGCTGGTGAGTCTGCGCGAGCAACTGCCGTGGCTGACCGAACGGCCGCTGGTGGCGGTGGCCAGTCATTGCCATTTCGACCACATCGCCGGGCATCACGAATTTGCCGAACGGCTGGTCCATCCCGCCGAGGCGGACATTCTGGCAGCGCCGGATGGCGAGAACGATCTGAGCCGGGCCTTCGTCGGCGACGACATGTTCGAAGCGCACCCGGATTGCCCGTTGTGCTACGCCGAATACCGGGTCAAGGCGGCGCCGGCCACCGGGTTTGTCGAGGATGGCGATGTGCTGGACCTGGGCAATCGCACGTTGCAGGTGCTGCACACGCCGGGGCATTCACCGGGCGGGATCAGCCTCTACGAAGCGGCCACGGAGACACTGTTCAGCGGCGACATCATTTACGACGGGCCGTTGATCGAAGACGCCTACCATTCCAACCTCGATGATTACGCCGCCAGCCTGCGCCGTTTGCAGGGGTTGAAGATCCGCACGGTGCATGGCGGGCACTTCGGCAGTTTTTCCGGAGAGCATCTGCGCGGGATGATTGACGAATGGTTGCGCCGGCACGCCTGAGGCCTGCTGTACTTCAGTCAGACTAACAACACAAAGATCTGCCATGAGAAGAGCTGCCGTGCGTGCTGCCGTGCACCGGTTCATCCTGCGCCTGCTGGAAAATCGTGAATTCGACGACAACACCAGCCTCGCGCAACTGGGGCTGGAAAAAGCGGATATCGAGGATCTGATCTTCCATCTGGAAGATGAATTCGGACTGACGGCCTTCACCGCCGAAGAGGACCGGATGCTCAAGACCGCGAAAACCGCGAATGACCTGAGCCGGTTTCTGATGGAAATCGGGCGTCACTGAAAACAAAAGATCGCACCCGGCCGCCACTCCAATGGAGTGACGGCCGGGTGCGATCTTTTGTCGTTTAAATCCTTTGATCCTTCAAAGCGGGGCATTACCGCCGACGTGGCTGACGCCGACGCTGTTCGTCATCGGTGCGAATCGGGACCGGTTGCAGAGGCGGTTCGATCAAGCCGAGGGCAACACCCAAATCGTGCAGCCAGTTTTGAATTTTCTCTTTCATCGTCATGCCCCCTTCAGGGTGGTGCTGAGCGTCCGGAATTCTGAGGCCGCTTCGCACTGATAATAGTCCGAAGTCCTACGCAATGCTCGGCCAAATCCGCAATGATCTGTTACTGAATTGATCCAAATCCCTGACCGTTCGTTCAAGCCGTTTCCCGCACGTCTTCGCCAGCCACGGGATAGAGCGCCTGCTGCTGTTCGATCCACGCATTGAGGTTGGCGCCGACCATGCCCCGGCGCCACATGAGCCATGTTGTCGCACTGGCAAAAGGCTCGGCCAGCGGGTGCACCGCCACGCTTTCGCGCCCCGGCAGGCTGGCGAGCATCGACTCCGACATCAGCGCCACGCCGCTGCCGGCAATCACGCAGGCGAGCATGCCCTGATAGGACTCGATCTCCATCGCCCGACCCATCGCCGCCTGATAATGCGCGAACCACGCTTCCAGCCGCGCGCGATAGGCGCAGCCATGGCGAAAGGTGAATACCGCCCGCCCTTCGACATCCCTGGCGCTGCGTATCGGCGGGTGATCGGCCTCGCTGATCAGCACCAGCCGTTCGTTGCACAGCGGCACACCATCGATCCCGGCCAGTTGCGGCGGGCCGTCCACCAGCGCGGCGTCGAGGCGACCGGTGAGCAGGCCTTCGAGCAATTCACCGCTGGGCCCGGACTGCACCTGAAGATTCACCGCCGGATATTGCTTGTGATAGCGCGCCAGCAGCGCCGGCAAATGGATCGCCGCCGTGCTGTACAGCGTACCGAGCACGAAATCCCCCGCCGGTTGCCCGCCCATCACCGCTGCACTGGCCTGATCGCGCAGGGCGAACAGTTTGCCGGTGTAGTCCAGCAGGACTTTTCCCGCAGGCGACAACTGCAAACGCTGACGCTCACGGACGAACAGTTCGACACCCAGTTGCTCCTCCAGCTGTTTGAGCCGGGTCGACAGGTTCGACGGCACGCGGTGCAAACGTTCGGCGGCGCGGGTAATCGAGCCCTCCTCCGCCACGGCCTGGAAGATCCGCAATTGGCTGAACTCCACAACCTTTCTCCTGAACTGAACAAGTTACTCACTATTATTCAATTTTAAAGAAAGTCAATCAGTCCTAGCCTGACGGTCACTGAACCTCCAACGGAATCCAGACCATGTCGCCGCTGATTCGCTTATCCGCCTGTTTCATTGCCCTGATGATGGCCATGGGCATCGGGCGTTTCGCCCTCACCCCGCAACTGCCGCACCTGCTCAGCGAAGGGCAGATCGACCTGACGGCCGCCGGTCTGATTGCGGCAGCCAACTACCTCGGTTACCTGCTCGGCGCGGTGGATGCGATGTTTTCCCGTCGGCCCAATCAGGTGCAGCGGCGCCTGCATGGCGGTCTGTGGTTGTGTGTGTTGCTGACGCTGGCGTCGTTCTGGGCCAACGGGTTCTGGTCGCACCTGTTGCTGCGTTTCGGCACCGGTGTGGCGAGTGCCTGGGTGCTGGTGATGATTACTGCGCTGAGTCAGCCGCTGGCTGCGGCGGCGGGTCGTCCACGTCTGGGAGCGCTGGTGTTTGCCGGGCCGGGGCTGGGGATTTTTCTGACTGGGCTGTTGGCGCTGTTCTCACATCTGGCGCAGCAGACTTCCGCCACCCTGTGGCTGATTTACGCCGCCGTGGCGCTGGTGATGTTGCTGGGAATCGTGCGGATCCTGCCGCAACCGGGCGTCGGTGTGCCGGCCGCACCGACTGCGGCAAGTTCATCGAATCGTGGCATTGGGCGTTTGGCGGTGGTGTATGCCTTGTATGGCGTGGGCTACATCATCCCGGCCACGTTCCTGTCGCAGATGGCCAACGCGCAGTTTCACGGGCAATGGCAGGCCGATCTGTTCTGGCCGTGCTTCGGCCTCGGCGCAGCGATTGGCGTGTTGCTGGTGAGTTTGCGACGGCACGATCCGGAAACCACCCGGCACTGGTTGATGGCGACGCTATGGTTGCAGGCTGCCGGGGTGTTCGCTTGCCTGTTGGGCAGCGGCCTCGGCCTGGCATTGGGCGTGATCCTGTGCGGCACGCCGTTCCTGGCCTGCATGCAATTGGTGATGCAACGCTCCCGGGAACTGGCGCCCCACGCCACCCAGCGCAACGCCGGCCTGCTCACCGCATGCTTCGCCGTCGGTCAGCTCAGCGGGCCGTTGCTGGCGGCGGTCAGCAGCCACTTCAGCGGCGGCCTGCAACCGGCGCTGGTGATCGCCGGCAGCGGCCTGCTGATTGCCGGCGGTCTGGCGTGCAAATCGGTTACGGCTGGCCGAGGGCTTTGCGCAGGCGCCGACGCACCCACTGTTCCGCGCTGACGAAAGTGATGCCGAGCAACACCAGCACCGCGCCGATGATGAAGTTCAGGCTCAGTTCTTCGCCGAGCAGCACCACGCCGAACGTGACGCCGAACAACGGCGTCATGAAGGAAAACACCGCGAGGTTGGCCGCCAGATAACGACGCAGCAGCCAGAACCAGGTCAGGTAACTGAAGAACGACACCACCAGCCCCTGGAACAACACGCTGCCCACGGCCACGACGGTCAGACTGACGTGGGTGATCTGGCCGCTGAGCAGCGCGATCAGCAACAGGCCGATGAAACCGACGATCAGCTGATAGAACAGGGTCAGGGTCACCGGCGCTTCCGACAGACGCGAGGCGCGCACCACCACGGTGGTCGCGCCCCAACTGGCACCGGCCAGCACGCCGAGGGCATCGCCCATCAACATCCGGCGGTCGAGGTTGTCCCACGACACGCCGCCGGCAAACGCCACGGCAATCCCGACGAACGCGAGGAAAATCCCCAGCCATTGCACCGGCCGCAGACGCTCGCTCGGCAACAGAAAATGCACGCCCAGCGCGGTGAAGATCGGCGCGGTGTAGAGGAACACCGACATGTGCGCCGCCGTGGTCAACTGCAAGCCTTCGGAGATGAACAGGAACTCGAGCCCGAACAAGGCACCGGCCAGCAAGCCGCCGCGCCAAGTGTTGCCGACCTGATCCCAGCCGCCCTTCCAGCAGATCAGCAGTCCTACCAGCAACGCGGAAATCCCCGACCGCCCCGCCGCCTGCATAACCGGCGCAATGTCGGTCGCCGCCCACTTGATCATCACCTGCTGCACGCCCCAGATCAGGCACAGGCCGATCATCACTTGCAGGGCAAACCCGTCGGCACTGCGCCGACTGACGCTCACCTCGACACCTCTAACACACACAACATGGCAGTTTTTCCAATGGTCAAACAAAGCCCCGGCTCTTTGTCCGGGGCGAAAAAGGATGGCAGGGATTATCAACCAGTCGGACAGAAATTGCCGCCCGGCAAAGACATGCAATTGCCCTGTTGCGTCATGCCTGCCGTCAGCTTCGGCGAGCGGCCCAAAACCCGACCGTACAGGCCAGCGCCGTGGCAAATGTCCCCCAGGCCCAATCCATCAGCGACACCTGCGCCGACCAGCCACGCAATGTCGCCCAATTGGTCAGGTCATAAGTGCCATAAGCGACCAGCCCGAGCAGTGCGCCCATGCGGGCGGCGCGTTGCCAGGTCAGCGACGGCAGCACCACAAACACCACGCAGCCGAAAACGTACAGGCAATAAAAAACCGCTGCTGGCACCAGCAACGGTTTTTCGAGCATCAGCGAACCGAGCAGTTCGCGATAGGTCGGCGCCATCAGCACGCCGAGCCAGAGCCCGTCGAGCAGAAGAAACGTCAGCAGCGTAGCGACGTAGGCAATCAGTGCTTTTTTCATCTGCCCGACCTCGAGTGAGCCCATGCAACATGGGCCACGTCAGGCTCAGGTTAGTTCAATGCGATCGGCGTGAATGACGATCTTGCCTTCCTTGTACAACGAACCGATGGCCTTCTTGAAGTTGCCCTTGCTGACACCGAACAGGCTGCTGATCAGTGCCGGATCGCTCTTGTCGCTGACCGCCAGAGTGCCATCGTTTTCGCGCAACTTGGCGAGGATCTTCGAGTTCAGGCTGCTGGCCGCTTCCTGCCCCACCGGTTGCAGGCTCAGGCTGATCTTGCCGTCGGCGCGCACTTCCTTGATGAAGCCTTTCTCGCGCATGCCGGAACGCATGAACTTGAAGATTTCATTCTTGTGAATCAGACCCCAGTGCTTGTTGTTGATGACGGCCTTGAAACCCATGTCGGTGGATTCGGCCACCAGCAGATCAACTTCCTGGCCCACGCTGTAGTTGGCCGGGGTCTTGTCCAGATAACGATCCAGGCGCGCGGTCGCGGTGATGCGGCGGGTGTGCTTGTCGAGGTAGACGTGCACCACGCAGTACTCGCCGGCGGTCATCTGGCGCTTTTCTTCGGAGTAAGGCAGCAGCAGATCCTTCGGCAGGCCCCAGTCGAGGAACACGCCGATGCTGTTGACTTCAACAACTTTCAAACTGGCAAATTCACCGACCTGAACTTTTGGTTTTTCAGTGGTGGCAATAAGTTTGTCGTCACTGTCCAGATAAATGAAAACATTGAGCCAGTCTTCATCTTCGCTGGGAATATCTTTAGGGATATAACGGTTGGGCAAAAGAATTTCGCCGTCGGCACCGCCGTCCAGATATAAACCGAAGTTAGTGTGTTTAACCACTTGCAAACTGTTGTAACGCCCGACTAAAGCCATTTCCAATACCCTCATTGCGTGGGCGGCATTCTACCCGGTTTTGCCGGATTCGTCGGTCGCCAGATCGGACGGCTGACCGAAAATCTGCGGGAGGCCTTGATTTTCCTGGATTTCGCGCCGCACGCGCGCCACTCGTCAGGCCAGCGTGACGGCTTTCGTCTGATCCCGACGCCGGCTGGCAGCCTCAAATCCAATAAATGTTGTTATTTAAAACAGCAGGTTAGCGGGATATTTCGAATAATTAATCGAGAATAATCCACCAGCGCGCTGGGTTATTCCGGGGGATATTTACCAAGCAATTGTCAAGTTATTCCTGTACGATGCCTGGCCGAGTTACTTTTCTACAGGTTAATGGCCGCCATGCGTGTAAAAGCATCCACCAGCAAAGCAAAGCCAGCTCCAGCCGTTGAAACCAGCGAATCGATCAACGATCAAATCGCGGCATTCCTCAAGTCCGGCGGCGAGATCCAGCAAATTGCCAAGGGCGTCAGCGGCCAGACGTTCGGCCCGTCCAAGCAGATCAGCCTGGGCAAGAAGTAACACCCCCGCAGCACACCTGTCCAAAGGCGCTTTGAGCTTCGAAGCGTCTGGACCGGATCCCTCGCAAGTCCTCTCTTACGTTTAATCAAACATTCAAAACAGCAGAAATCGACGAACGGCCCTCAATGCCGATCATTCGCCGGTATCCTTGCACGCGTCTGGATCAAGCGTTTCAGCAGGTTTGTCGCACCTGCGCTCGCTGCTCAAGGAGTGACGCATGCTCAAATCTTCCTGTTTATTGCTTGTAGGCCTGCTGGCGAGCCCGGCGGCGCACGCGCAGATTTTTCAGCGTGAACTCGGCGACTTCGACCTCAAGCTCGGCACCACGCCCAGCCGCAGCATGGCCCAGGGGCTGGTCAAACCTTCGGCGGTCGGCTCGTTCCACGGCGGGCTGGACCTGAGTCACGACAGCGGCCTCTATGTCGGTCAGTACGCACCGAGCATGGGCCTCACGCCGGGGAAGAATCTCGAAATCGATTCCTACGTCGGCTTTAAACAACCTTTCGATCAAACCCTCGGCTACGAAGTCGGGATGATCCATTACAGCTATCCCAAGGTCGACACCCTCGACAGCCAGGAACTGTTTGGTGGCCTGACCCTGCTCGGCAGCCGGATCGGCATCGCCCTGAGCAACGATCCGGATAAACAGAACAACACCCTGTTTGCCGACCTGGGCGGCAATCAGCCGTTCGGCATCGGGATCAGCATGAAATACACCACCCATCAGCTCAACACGCCGGTCTCGGTGGACGGGGGTTATGTCAGCAGTTTTACCGATTGGTCGGTGAAATTTTCCCGGCCGTTCATGGGCATCGACCTCGACCTGATCTACAGCAATTCAAGCCTCAGCGGCAGCGATTGCTCGGCCTATTCCGGGCATAACAGTCAGTGCGACGGGCTGGTCACGCTCAAGGCCGAACGCGCGTTCTATTGATTGGCTGAACTGCCGGGGCCATCCTGCGTTCACATGAGCATCAGACCCTCAAGGCTGGCTTTCGCAAGGACTCGCCCATGTCTAGCTGGTTCAAACGCCTCGCCGTTCTACTGATCCTGACCCTCGCCCTCGGCGCCTGCAGCCGTGTCGGCTTGGCCTATCGCAATCTCGACGTGATCATTCCGTGGACGCTCAGCGACTACCTGGACATGAACGGCGAGCAGAAAGGCTGGTTCAACGAACGCCTCAGGGAACACCTGAGCTGGCACTGCACCACGCAACTGCCGGGTTATCTCGACTGGCTGGATCGCCTGCAAACCATGGTCGAGACCAATCAGGTCACCGACGCCGCGCTCCAGGCCCGCACCGAAGAAGCCAAGCAGGCGATCGCCGAAACCGCGCGGGAAATCACTCCGTCCGCGATTGAGTTGCTGCAAGGGCTGGACGACAAACAGGTCGCCGAAATGAACGACGCCTTTGCCAAAGACCTGCAAAAGCGCCAGCAGGAATACCTTAAGCCACCGCTGTCGCAGCAGATTGCCGAACGTGGCGCGCGCATGGACAAGCGTCTCAACGACTGGCTCGGCCCGTTGAGCGCCAAGCAGGAACAGCGGGTGATGGCCTGGTCGACCGCCCTGGGCGATCAGAACACCCAGTGGATCGCCAACCGCGCCCACTGGCAGAAGCAATTCAGCGCGGCGGTGGCGCAACGCAACAGTCCTGAATTCCCACAACGGATCGAGACGCTTCTGGTCAATCGCGAGCGGTTATGGACAGCGGATTACCAAAAGGCCTACGCCAATACCGAGGCGCAGGCCCGTTCGCTGTTCGTCGATCTGATGGCCGACAGTACGCCGCAGCAGCGCCAGCGCCTGTTGAAAAAGATCGAGGGAGTGCGCAAGGACTTCAATGATTTGAAGTGCCTGAAGGCCGCACAAAAAAGCTGAGATCACTGCAAAACCCATGTGGGAGCGAGCACGTTCGCTCCCACATTTTGTGCAAAGCCTCAGGCGATCTGCGCCTTGGAGGCCACCTCATCGAACGTCAGCTCATCCAGCGCGTCTTCCTGATCATCCAGCACTTCGCGCGGATGATCATTGCCGGGAATGCTGCTGTCGATCAGGCTCAACAGGCTGGATCCGCGCGGGGTCAGGCTGAAGTTGTTGCCGGTGCTGCCCTCGTCTTCGCCACGGGGCTGGATGTAACCGCGCAACAGCAGCAGTTGCTCATAGTCGCAGGCAAGCGTTTTCAGGTGATCCAGATTCTCGATCGGCTGGCCCGCCGCCGCTTTTTCCGCCGCATAGTCTTCGGCGAAAGACCGTGGCGCAAAGCTGTGGCCCGCGCCGTTCTGCACTTCATGCAGCAGGCGTTCAATCAAATCCCAGTTATAAGTCGTCATCCTGATTCAACCTCCGGTGCGCGTGATTTTTTGGCGCGTTCACAGGTTGTGACCGGAGCGCTGCGCTACCGTTCAGGATTATTCGGCGCCCCGACCGACCGGCGGTCTGTCGATTTCCCGGGTGGTTGAACGACTAGTCTGAGACAGACGGTTTCAACCCCCGCAGGAGAAATCATCATGAACGTTGAGAATCATCCGGTGGTGTCGCGCGAAGAATGGCTCACCGCCCGTAAGCAGCATCTGGCCGATGAAAAGGCCTTCACCAAGGAACGCGACCGCCTCAGCGCCAAACGCCGCGCCCTGCCCTGGGTGAAGGTCGACAAGGATTACCGCTTCATGGGGCCGAACGGCGAGTTGAAACTTGCCGATCTTTTCGGCAAACACAGCCAACTCGTCGTTTACCACTTCATGTTCGCCAAGGGCTGGGAAGAGGGCTGCCCGGGCTGTTCATTCCTCAGCGATCACATTGATGGTGCTAACCAGCATCTGGCCCATCACGACATTGCGCTGGTGGCGGTGTCCCACGCACCGTTCGCCGAATTCCAGGCGTTCAAGCGGCGGATGGGCTGGACATTCGACTGGGTATCGTCGGACGGCTGCGATTTCAACTACGACTTCGGCGTGTGCGCCCGTGCAGAGGATGTCGAAGCAGGCAAGGCTACGTACAACTACGAAAAGACCGACAGCGGCGAGGAAGAAATGCCCGGGCTCAGCGTGTTTTATCGCGCCGACAACGGCGACATTTTCCACACCTACTCAACCTATGCTCGCGGCCTCGACCTGCTGGTCGGCGCCTACAACTACCTCGACCTCACGCCCAAGGGCCGGAACGAGGATGAGATCATGGAATGGGTGCGGCACCATGACCGCTACGAAGGCGCCGCAAAATCCAGTTGCTGCCATGATGGGTAGCCCGTCAGCGTGAACGGGTTCAATGGTGCCGCAGGATGTGCGATGCTAGGTCGAACGAGCCGTCACGGCTTCGTTCGACTATAATTGGCACATTCCCGCATCAAGAGGCCGATATGGAAAAGCTGAGTCTGCAAACCAAGAAAGCCTGGTTCGCGAAGCAACGCAGAGCCAATTTCGCGGCCAGCCTGCGCCTGGAAGGCTTTGTTCCATCTCCGACTGATGGCGATATCAAACTTCCCACCAGGGCCGCTGCCTTGAGAGCGGTCCAGCTCTTGAAAGCTTGAGCAACGATAAATACGGTTCTGACCAAGCCCCGGATTGTTATCCGGGCACTGACGTTCTTGTCAATTTGCTCGACTTGCGCAATGCCGAAGACCTGGATGAGGCAGAACGCTACATCAACGAAGTCGCCTCTGCGCGTTTGGAATTCATTCCTCCTCCCTACAGTCTTGCAACTTTAAAACGGGTGCACCGCACCTTGTTTGAAGCGATCTATCCATGGGCCGGCGAAATCCGGACACTGGCGATCAGTAAAGGCAGTACGCGATTTTGCAGCCCGGAATACATTGAGCGTGAAGTCGCTAGAGAACTTTCGAAAATGGCGGACGCTGGGTGGTTTGAAGGGTTTTCCCGTCAACAGCTGGTTTCAGCAGTCGCCGCTTCGTATGGCACCCTCAATGTGGCTCATCCGTTCAGGGAGGGAAATGGCCGAACCCAGCGCATCCTGTTCGAATACATCATTTTCAACGCCGGCTATCTCATCGACTGGGGGATGGTCGATCAAGTGGAATGGATCAAGGCATGTATTCACTCCTACCACGGTGATGACGATCCTCTTGTCGATGTATTCAACCGATGCATAGGCATTTCAATTGCCGAGGTCGACTTTTGAACAAGGCATCCCCCTAACGCCAGTCGCAGTGAACTTTTCGCTAGCCAGAACCCTCAACCGGTTAACCCGCCTTAACCGGAACTGAGGCCTGCCCCCATGAAAACCCTGCTCAAGCTCACCCTCGCCGCCACGCTCGCCTGCGCCCTGCCCGTTTGGGCCTGTACGCCGGAGGAAGCCACCGCCAAACGTGAGCAACTGGCCAAGGAAGTCGCGAAGCTCACCGAGCAAAACCCGACCAAGGCCAAAGAGATCAACGCCGAGTTGCAGAAAATGGACCTGGGCACTGCCTCCGCCGATCTGCCGGACAAATGTCAGTTGATCGATCAGCGCTTGAAAGAGCTGGGGTCGGCGGAGAAAAAAACCGAGGGATAGCACCCGCTCAGACAACGGCAGGCTTTGGCATCGATCAGGCTGGATCGATACCAAAGCCTGCTTCCTTTTATCCGGAAATTTGCATTAGTGCATTTTGTTATTTGCACAAATGCATATTCACACCTAGGGTTACCCCGAGCCTGATCGGAACCGGCCATCGGAGATGGCAACCCTTGAACACCGATCGCTCGGTAATACCGTTATCCCGCAAACGCGGAACGTTTGTTTTCATTCATGGAGGATTGAAAAATGTTAACCACTGAAACAACGGCATTCACCGGCAACACCCTGCCCGAATGTCTGATCGGACATCTGCTCGACCCGCAACTGGTCGAGGTCGAGGCAGCTGTTCAACAGCGCGCCCTGGCTGCTGCCAGCCTGAACTTCACGATGCAGCAACAGACCCAGACCAACTGGTGCTGGGCCGCCGCTTCCGCCTCGGTCGGCAATTATTACGGCACCGGGTCCTGGACCCAATGCGCCGTTGCCAGCGCCGCGCTGGATCGCAACTGCTGCAATCAACCGGGGCCGTGCAACGTGTACGGCTATCTGGACGTTGCGCTGAAGATCACCCGCAGTTTCAACGGCATGAATTCGGGCTCGCTGCAGATGTCGGCCATCCAGAACCAGATCAACATGGGCCGCCCGATCGGCCTGCGTTGCGCCTGGTACGGCGGCGGTGCGCACTTTCTGGCGATCTACGGCACCAACGGCAATTACGTGCTGGTTGCGGACTCGATTTACGGCTATTCGACCCGCGCGCTGAGTTCCTTCCCCGGTTCCTACAACGGCGGCGGCAACTGGACCCACACTTACTTCACGGCGAAAAACCAGGGGGCGACATCATGCAACTGACTTATCCAAAGGCGCCTTCCAACGGCGTACAGACTTTGCGTCCGGCCCTGCAGGCCGCGTTGCAAACCCAGGGTTTTGGCGTCAATCGCCAGTTCGCCAGTGCTGCGCCCGCCGGGATCAGCCTCAGCGAAGCCTATCGTGGCTACTCGCTCAGTCTGGACGACCTGAGCCAGGGCAAAGGCCTGAAAAACGCCCGAGTGGGCGATTGGCATTACCTGGTGTTCTCAGGCGGGGTGTCGATTGCCGATGCGCAATTGGCCGAAGTACGCGGTCACGTCGAGTTCGCCTCGTTGAACCATGGCAATCTGGCGGCCGCCACGGTCGATGCGCTGAGGCTGGCGGAGCAATCGCCGCAACTGAAGGGTAAAACCGTTGAGCTGCGGATGCTGTTTGTGTCGGCGCTGCACCTTGTAGCGATCTGGCTGCATGCGGCCGGCGAAGACGTACTGATCCCGATCGAGCCAACCCCAAAAGAACTGGCGCTGACCGGGCTGTACAGCGAGGCCGCCCTGCTCGCACAGCTCAAACCGGCAGCCGATCAGGCCAAGCGGCGCTTTGATGCCGACACCACTGGCCTGCTGGGCAGTTGATAAACCCTGGCGATAAAAAAACCCGGACCATGTCCGGGTTTTTCTTTGCCTGCCTGAAACGACTTATTCAGCCGCTGGTGCTGCCGGCTTGCGGCGTTTCAGCGGGGCCATGCCATCGCTGCTCACCAGAGCGTCCGGCTTCGGACGGTTGGCGCTCTTGCGCTTGGTCGGGGTCTTGGCGGCGGTTTTCTTCTTGTCGCCCTTGGCGTCGGTCTTTTTCTTCTTCACGCCGACGGCTTTGCCCGAGGCCTTGACCTTTTTCGGTCCGCCGTAGGTGCCTTTGACTTCCTTGATGGTGCGGCGCTCGAAGCTCTGCTTCAGATAACGCTCGATGCTCGACATCAGGTTCCAGTCGCCGTGGCAGATCAGCGAGATCGCCAGACCGTCGTTGCCGGCACGGCCGGTACGACCGATGCGGTGTACGTATTCGTCGCCGCTGCGTGGCATGTCGAAGTTGATCACCAGATCCAGGCCGTCAACGTCCAGACCACGGGCCGCCACATCGGTGGCCACCAGGATCTTCACGCCGCCCTGCTTCAGACGGTCGATCGCCAGTTTGCGATCCTTCTGGTCTTTTTCGCCGTGCAGCACGAACGCCTTGTATTCCTGGGCAACGAGGCGACCGTAGATGCGGTCGGCCATGGCCCGGGTGTTGGTGAAGACGATGGCCTTCTGGTAGGTCTCGTTGGCCAGCAGCCAGTTCACGATCTGTTCTTTGTGCTGGTTGTGGTCGGCGGTGATGATCTGCTGACGGGTGGTGTCGTTCAGCTGGCTGACCGCGTTGAGCTGCAAGTGCTCAGGGTTGTTCAGCACCTTGGCGATCATCTCGCGCAGGCCGGAACCGCCGGTGGTGGCGGAGAACAGCATGGTCTGCTGACGGTTCGGGCATTCGTCGACCAGACGCTGCACGTCTTCGGCAAAACCCATGTCGAGCATGCGGTCGGCTTCGTCGAGCACCAGCACTTCGACTTCTTTCAAATCGAGGTTGCCGGCGTTCAGTTGCTCGATCATCCGGCCCGGAGTACCGATCAGGATGTCCGGCACCTTGCGCAACATGGCGGCCTGGACCTTGAAGTCTTCACCGCCGGTGATAAGGCCAGACTTGATGAAAGTGAACTGCGAAAAGCGCTCGACTTCCTTCAGGGTCTGCTGGGCCAGCTCGCGGGTCGGCAGCAGGATCAGGGTCTTGATGCTGACGCGGATCTTGGCCGGGCCGATCAGGCGGTTGAGGATCGGCAGGACGAAAGCGGCGGTCTTGCCGCTACCGGTTTGCGCCGTCACCCGCAGGTCACGCCCCTGAAGCGCCAGCGGAATGGCCGCGGCTTGCACAGGCGTTGGCTCGACAAATTTCAGCTCGGCCACGGCTTTGAGCAGGCGTTCGTGCAGGGCGAATTGGGAAAACACGGGTGCTACCTCGAAGATATGCAAAAAATCAGCTGCATAGGTTACCGGTTTCGAGCGCTCAGGCCGAGTTTCTTTATGAAATACGCCGTAATCAGTGGCTTTTTTGTTGCTCGATTTGTCTTCAACGGTAATACACAGCGTCTTAAATGCTCTAATCGCCCGTCGCGTCTTACAGAAGAATCGTCTCTCTTATGGATTTCAAACAGCTCTGGCTCAACGCCCAAGACCTCTGGGGTGCCCTCGAACAGCACCCGCTCCTGCACGCCGGCCTGGCTTTGGTGCTGCTGCTGGTGATCGCGCTGGTCCTCGGACGAGTGGCACGCTACCTGATCCTGCATGCCAGCCGCATGCTCGGTCGCCAGCCCGCGCTGCACTGGATCAACGACTTTCGCCATAACAAGGTGTTTCAGCGTCTGGCGCAGATGACGCCTTCGCTGGTGATCCAGTTCGGCCTGCATCTGGTGCCGGAGCTGAGCAAGACCGCCACGGTGTTCCTCGGCAACGTCGCACTGGCATTCACCATTCTGTTCCTGCTGCTGTCGGTCAGCGCCCTGCTCAATGCGCTTCTGGACATCTACGCCCGCACCGAACACGCCCGCACCCGCTCGATCAAGGGTTATGTGCAGCTGGCGAAAATGGTTCTGTACGTGTTCGGCGCGATCATCATCGTCGCCACCCTGATCGACCGTTCGCCGCTGTTGCTGCTGTCCGGTCTGGGTGCGATGTCGGCGGTGATCCTGTTGGTCTACAAGGACACCCTGCTGTCGTTCGTCGCCAGCGTGCAACTGACCAGCAACGACATGCTGCGGGTCGGCGACTGGATCGAAATGCCACAAGTCGGCGCCGATGGCGACGTGGTCGACATCACCCTGCACACGGTCAAGGTGCAGAACTTCGACAAGACCATCGTCTCGATCCCGACCTGGCGCCTGATGTCCGAGTCGTTCAGAAACTGGCGCGGTATGCAGCAATCCGGCGGGCGACGGATCAAGCGCAGCCTGTTCATCGACGCCAGCGGTGTGCGGTTCATCCGCGACGATGAAGAAGAAAAACTCTCCCAGGTGCACCTGCTGACCGCCTACATGGGCCGCAAGAAAGCCGAGCTCAAGGCCTGGAACGAGGCGCAAGGCAATGTCGCGGCGATGTCGGCCAACCGCCGGCGCATGACCAACATCGGTACGTTCCGCGCTTATGCCTTGGCTTACTTGAAGAGTCACCCGGAGATCCAGCCGAACATGACCTGCATGGTCCGCCAGATGCAGACCACCGCCCAAGGCATTCCGCTGGAAATCTACTGCTTTACCACGACCACGGTGTGGGCCGATTACGAGCGGATCCAGGGGGATATTTTCGATTACCTGCTGGCGGTACTGCCGGAGTTTGGCCTGAGCCTGTATCAGCAGCCGAGTGGTGGGGATTTGCGCTCCGGGATATTGCCGGCAGTCCTTGGCGCGAGCCATATTCCGGCAGCCGAAAAACATCTGATGTAACGCTTTCTTCAAACGCAAAAAAAAGACGCAACCCCGGTTGCGTCTTTTTTTGTCCGGCCGATTTATCAGGCCTGCCGCTGCGGTGCCTTGTGCACCATGGTGTAGGCGTAATCGACGCCCATGCCATACGCGCCGCTGTGTTCCAGCACTAGGTCCATTACCGCCTGATACGTGTTTTTGTGCGCCCAGTCACGCTGGTATTCGAGCAGCACTTGCTGCCAGGTCACCGGCACTGCGCCGGCCTGAATCATCCGCTGCACCGACATGTCGTGGGCTTCCTTGGTAGTGCCGCCGGACGCGTCGGTAACGATGTACACCTCGTAGCCTTCAGCCAGGGCTTCCAGCGCCGGGAAGGTCAGGCAGACCTCGGTCCAGAGCGCGGCGATGATCAGTTTCTTGCGGCCGGTGGCCTTCACGGCGTCAACCAGCGCCTTGTCTTCCCAGGAGTTCATCGAGGTGCGCTCGATCGGCTTCTGCTCCGGGTGCACCGCCAGCAGCTCCGGCCAGATGTAGCCGCTGAAGCTTTCGGTTTCGACCGAGGTGTAGATGGTCGGTACGTTGAAGATCTTGGCAGCCTTGGCCAGGCCGACGGTGTTGTTCTTCAGGGTCTGACGGTCGATCGACTGCACGCCGAAAGCCATTTGCGGCTGGTGGTCGATCAGGATCAGGGCGGAGTTGGTTGGGTTCAGCAGTTCACGGATAGACATGGCGCGTTCCTTTTGATGTCGTTTCAGAGTTTCGATTGGGTAATGGGTGAGTCGAGTGGCGTGCCGTCTGCGGCGTTGTTGTCTCGGCTTGGATGTCACTTTAGGGGCTAGCCGATAAAGGGACAATTCCCTAAAATCGAGAATCATTGATTCTAAAAAAGGGACAATCATGGATCGCATCGAATGCATGCGCGCCTTCGTGGTGACGGTCGGCGAAAACGGCTTCGCAGCTGCTGCCCGGGCGATGGACGTGCCCCGCTCGAAAGTCAGCAAACAGATTCAGGCGCTGGAAGAAGCCATCGGCGTACAGCTGCTGCAACGCACCACCCGCAGCCTGCACCTGACCGAGGCCGGTGCCGAGTATTTCGAAGCGGCGCGGGAAGTGATTGCGGCACTGGACGAGGCCGAGCAGCGAGCGCGGGACGGGGTGGGCGAATTGCGCGGAGTGTTGCGGGTCAACGCACCGATGTCGTTCGGCCTGCGGCGCTTGGGCAAGCTGATCCCGCTGTTCCACGAGCAGCACCCGAACATCGAGCTGCAACTGGTGCTCAGCGACCAGCAGGTCGATCCGGTGCGCGGCGGGTTCGACGTGACGATCCGCATCGCCAGCCTGCCCGACTCGACCATGATCGCCCGGCAACTGGCGCCGGCGCCAAGAATCATGGTTGCCTCCCCTGCTTACCTCGAACGCGCGGGCACACCGCAAACCCCGCAGGATCTGCGCTCACATCAATGCTTGAACTACGGCTATCTGCAGAGCGGGGTCAGCCTGCAACTGTGCAACGGCAAGGAGACCCAGCGCGTCAACGTCACCGGGCCGTTGCACGCCAACAACGGCGACCTGCTGGCGCAAGCGGCCGAGGCCGGCATGGGCATTGCGCTGCTGCCGGACTTCATCGTCGAAGAAGCGTTGGCCGCCGGGCGACTGGTGCCGGTGCTGTGCGAATGGCAAGCCCCGGCAATCACCATCAACGCGGTGTATTCGTCAGCGCGGCGGGTGCCGCAGAAGACCCGGGCGTTTATCGAGTTTCTGGTGGGGCAACTGGCGCCGGCCTGCGAATCCCCAACCGGCTGATCCACACCGCCGCCAGGATCACGCTGCCACCGAGGAACAACCGCCCGAGCTCTTCATGCTGATTCCAGATCAGCAGGTTCAGCAGCAAGCCCACCGGCACGTGCAGGTTGTTCATCACCGCCAGGGTGCCGCCGTTGACCAGGCACGCGCCCTTGTTCCACCAGTACAAACCGAGTGCGGTCGAGACCAAACCGAGGAACACCAGCACGCCCCATTGCAGCGGTGCTTCGGGCAGGAAGTTGGATTTGCCGAACAGCAGGAACGCCGGCAACGCCACCGCCAATGCGCCGAGGTAGAAGAAACCGAAACGCCGGTAGTGCGGCAGATCGCTCGGGTGTTTCGCCACTAGGTGTTTGTACAGAACCTGCCCGGCGGCGTAGGTGAAGTTGGCCAGTTGCAGCAGCAAAAAGCCCATGAAGAAGTCCGGGTTGATCCGGTCGTAGCGGATCACCGCCGCGCCTGCGACCGCCACCAGTGCGGCGATCAGCGCCCACGGATTGAAGCGTCGGTTGAGCGCGTCTTCGATCAGCGTCACATGCAGCGGCGTGAGGATGGTGAACAGCAGCACTTCCGGCACCGTCAGCACGCGGAAGCTCAAATACAGGCAGACGTAGGTCACGCCGAACTGCAACGCGCCGATCAGCAGCATGCCGCGCATGAACGCCGGTTCCACCGAACGCCAGCGGGTCAGCGGGATAAACACCAGCCCGGCCAGCACCACCCGCACCAGCACCGCGAAGTAGCTGTCGACATGACCGGCCAGGTATTCGCCGATCAGACTGAAGGAAAACGCCTGGATCAGCGTGACAAAAAGTAGATAGCCCATGCTCGCCTCGATTTCGAATGGCGGCGACGATAGCGTTTTTTGCTTCTGATCGCGAACCCTCCAACAACACAGATCCATGTGGGAGCGGGCTTGCTCGCGAAGGCGGTGTGTCAGGCGATATCAATCTTGATTGAAACATCGCTTTCGCGAGCAAGCCCGCTCCCACAGGGGAGGTGCTGCGTTGCAAAAATCGCAGGCAAAAAAAAGCCCGATCTCGCTAAAGCGTTCAATCGGGCTACAGCACTCAGGAGCAACAAGTGCAAAGGGAGGTTCGATGCGCGTAGAGCCTTGAAGGGGTTGCGCCAGGTCACTAGAACAATCGGCGATTATCTGGCGATTAACATATCAAGCGACCTGGGACAGTTTGGCGTTGGCCTGGTTGAGGCCTTTCTCCTGGAAGTCGCCGCCCAGGTTCATGCCTTCGGCGTGGATGAAGGTCACGTCGTGGATACCGATGAAACCCATCACCTGACGCAGGTACGGTTCCTGATGATCCGCCGGGCCGCCGGCGTAGATCCCGCCGCGAGCGGTCAGCACGTAGGCACGCTTGCCGCTGAGCAGGCCTTGCGGGCCGGTTTCGGTGTACTTGAAGGTCACGCCGGCACGCAGTACGTGGTCGAGCCAGGCTTTCAGGGTGCTCGGGATCGCGAAGTTGTACATCGGCGCAGCCATCACCAGCACGTCGGCCGCCAGCAACTCATCGGTCAATTCGTTGGAACGGTCCAGCGAGGACTGCTCGCTGTCGTTGCGCTGCTCGGCGGATTTCATCCAGCCGCCCAGCAGGTTGATGTCCAGGTGCGGCACCGGGTTCACGGCGAGGTCACGTACGGTGATCTGATCGGCCGGATGCGCCGCTTTCCACTGACTGATAAAGGTCTGGGTCAGTTGACGGGAAACCGAGTCTTGCTGGCGGGCGCTGCTTTCGATGATCAGAACGCGGGACATGTTGTGTAGCCTCCATCCGAGAATGTTGTAAGTCGATGGAGTGAAGGTTAAACAGAGTCGTATCGATGAGAAAGCGCAAATAATTGCTGCAAAGCATCGAAAAATTCGTTTAGATGCAAGCCATACCCTGTGGGAGCCCACCCCCACAGGGCCGTGACGCTATTTCGGGGTGCAGCTCAGCTTGATGCGCAGCTTGATGATGGTCCGGGTGAACTTGGCCGTGGCGTTCTTATGCTTGCCCGCGGCCACTTCGATGTTGCGGGTGCGCGGCGCTTCCGGGCCGTTGGTGAACACCACCTTGCAGGTCGCGTCGACGTCGCCGTAGTTGTTGACCTGGATGGAGCCGATGTCGTTATCGGTGTCGAACGCGTTGTAGTCGATCTTCAGGCCGTTGAGGTCCTTTTCCACATCGATCGGGTACGCAAACGCAGTCAGCGGAAGCAGCGCCAGCAACACACAACAGAATTTTTTCATTCGGCAGTCTCCATGAGGGATCGCCAGCTTAGGACAAGAGGAGCTATTGATGAAAGCGCCCCGCGTGACCCTTGATCAATGGCGAACGTTGCAGGCCGTGGTCGACCACGGCGGATTCGCCCAGGCCGCCGAGGCCCTGCATCGCTCGCAATCGTCGGTGAGCTACACCGTCGCCCGCATGCAGGATCAGCTCGGCGTGCCGCTGTTGCGCATCGACGGCCGCAAGGCTGTGCTGACCGAAGCCGGCGGCGTGTTGCTGCGCCGCTCGCGACAACTGGTGAAACAGGCCAGCCAGCTGGAAGACCTCGCCCATCACATGGAGCAGGGTTGGGAAGCCGAAGTGCGGCTGGTGGTCGACGCCGCCTACCCCAGCGCCCGCCTCGTCCGCGCCCTGACCGCGTTCATGCCGCAAAGCCGTGGCTGCCGCGTGCGTCTGCGTGAGGAAGTGCTGTCGGGCGTCGAAGAAGTGCTGCTCGAAGGCGTGGCCGACCTGGCCATCACCGGCCTGAGCATTCCCGGTTACCTCGGCGCGGAATTGAGCGACGTGGAATTCGTCGCCGTCGCCCACCCCGAACACGCGCTGCACCGGTTGAACCGCGAGCTGAATTTCCAGGATCTGGAAACCCAGATGCAAGTGGTGATCCGCGACTCCGGCCGCCAGCAACCCCGGGACGTCGGCTGGCTCGGCGCCGAACAGCGCTGGACTGTCGGCAGCCTCGCCACCGCCGCCAACTTTGTCTCCAGCGGCCTGGGCTTCGCCTGGCTGCCACGGCACATGATCGAACGGGAATTGAAAGAAGGCCTGCTCAAGCTGCTACCGTTGGATCAGGGCGGCAGCCGCAATCCGAGCTTCTATCTGTACTCGAACAAGGACAAACCCCTGGGCCCGGCTTCGCAGATCCTCGTCGAACTGCTGCGCACCTTCGACACTCTGCCGCTGGACGCACCGTTCGCCGCCCCCGAACAAGCCTGACACGGAGTTCACCGATGGCGTATTTCGAGCATGAAGGTTGCAACCTGCACTACGAGGAATATGGCCACGGCGATCCGTTGCTGCTGGTTCACGGTCTGGGCTCCAGCACCCTGGACTGGGAAATGCAGATTCCCGCGCTGGCCGCGCATTACCGGGTGATCGTCCCGGATGTGCGCGGTCACGGCCGCTCCGACAAGCCCCGCGAGCGCTACAGCATCGCCGGGTTCAGCGCCGACATCGTTGCCCTGATCGAGCATTTGAAGCTCGGCCCGGTGCACTACGCCGGGCTGTCCATGGGCGGCATGATCGGCTTCCAGTTCGCCGTCGATCAGCCGCAGATGCTCAAGAGCCTGACCATCGTCAACAGCGCACCCGAGGTCAAAGTGCGCAGCCGCGACGATTACTGGCAGTGGTTCAAGCGCTGGAGCCTGATGCGCCTGCTCAGCCTTGCCACCATCGGCAAAGCCCTTGGCGCCAAGCTGTTCCCCAAACCGGAGCAGGCCGATTTGCGTCAGAAAATGGCGGAGCGCTGGGCAAAAAACGACAAACGTGCTTATCTCGCCAGCTTCGATGCGATTGTTGGCTGGGGGGTTCAGGAACGACTTTCCCGGGTCACCTGTCCAACCCTCGTCGTCAGCGCCGACCGGGACTACACCCCGGTTTCGCTGAAAGAAACCTATGTCAGACTGCTGCCCGATGCGCGGCTGGTGGTGATCGCCGATTCGCGCCACGCCACCCCGCTCGATCAGCCCGAACGCTTCAATCAAACGCTGCTGGAGTTCCTCGCCACAGCCGATAATCACCCTCAGGATCACTGACCCATGCTGAAAAAACTCGCCCTCGCCGCCGGCACCGTGCTGTTCGCTGCCAACCTGATGGCTGCCACGCCGGCAAAAGCGCCGCACGTGCTGCTGGACACCACCAACGGCCAGATCGAAATCGAACTGGACCCGGTCAAGGCGCCGATCAGTACCAAGAACTTCCTCGAGTACGTCGACAGCGGTTTCTACACCAACACCATTTTCCACCGCGTGATCCCGGGCTTCATGGCCCAGGGCGGCGGCTTCACCCAGCAGATGCAACAGAAAGAAACCAAGGCGCCGATCAAGAACGAAGCCAGCAACGGTCTGCATAACGTTCGTGGCACCCTGTCGATGGCTCGTACTTCCAACCCGGATTCGGCCACCAGCCAGTTCTTTATCAACGTCGCCGACAACGCCTTCCTCGACCCGGGCCGTGACGCCGGTTACGCGGTGTTCGCCAAAGTGGTCAAGGGCATGGACGTGGTCGACATCATCGTCAACTCCCAGACCACCACCAAACAGGGCATGCAAAACGTGCCGGTCGACCCTGTGATCATCAAGTCGGCCAAGCGCATCGACTAAGCTTTACAGGGCATATCGAGCGGTGCTGACTGACGTCACGCCGCTCACACTGATAAAAGGAGAGCCCGTGCTCCGGGCGGTTATCTGATGCTCTATCGCCGTTTCGAACAACTGATCGACATATTCCGCGATGCCCCGACGGCATCCCCGCCGGACCGCGTTCTGCCCTTCTATACCTATTACCTGAAGCAGGTCTGGCCGAGTTTCGCCGCCCTGTTGATCGTCGGCCTGTTCGGTGCACTGATCGAAGTGGCGCTGTTCAGTTACCTGAGCCGCATCATCGACCTCGCCCAGGGCACGCCGAACGCAGACTTCTTCAAAGTGCATGGCGTCGAACTGGCGTGGATGGCGGTGGTGGCATTGCTGCTGCGCCCCCTGTTCCTGGCCCTGCACGACATGCTGGTGCACCAGACCCTGAGCCCGAGCATGACCAGCATGATTCGCTGGCAGAACCACAGTTACGTGCTCAAGCAGAGCCTGAATTTCTTCCAGAACGACTTCGCCGGACGCATTGCCCAGCGCATCATGCAGACCGGCAACTCGCTGCGCGATTCCGCGGTGCAAGCGGTGGATGCGTTGTGGCATGTGCTGATCTACGCGATCAGTTCGCTGGTGCTGTTCGCCGAGGCCGACTGGCGCCTGATGATCCCGCTGCTGACGTGGATCGCGGCCTACGTCGGCGCGCTCTATTACTTCGTGCCTCGGGTCAAGGATCGCTCGGTGGAGGCCTCCGACGCGCGCTCGAAGCTGATGGGCCGGATCGTCGATGGCTACACCAACATCGCCACCCTGAAGCTGTTCGCCCACACCAACTTCGAACAGCACTACGCCCGCGAAGCGATCCAGGAACAGACCGAAAAAGCCCAGCTGGCCGGCCGCGTGGTCACCAGCATGGACGTGGCCATCACCACCATGAACGGCCTGCTGATCGTCGGCACCACGGCGCTGGCCCTGTGGCTATGGACGCAATCGCTGATCAGTGTCGGCGCGATTGCCTTGGCCACCGGCCTGGTGATCCGCATCGTCAACATGTCCGGCTGGATCATGTGGGTGGTCACCGGCATCTTCGAAAACATCGGCATGGTCCAGGACGGTCTGCAGACCATCTCGCAACCGGTCAGCGTCACCGATCACGAACAGGCCAAACCGCTGGCCGTGGCCCGTGGCGAAGTGCGTTTCGAGCACGTGGATTTTCACTACGGCAAGAAGAAAGGCATCATCGGCGACCTCAACCTGACCATCAAACCGGGCGAGAAAATCGGTCTGATCGGCCCGTCCGGCGCCGGCAAATCGACCCTGGTCAACCTGCTGCTGCGCCTGTACGACGTCGAGGGCGGGCGGATCCTGATCGACGGCCAGAACATCGCCGAAGTCGGCCAGGAAAGCCTGCGCGCGCGGATCGGCATGATCACTCAGGACACCTCGCTGCTGCACCGTTCGATCCGCGACAACTTGCTGTACGGCAAGCCCGACGCCACTGACGCCGAGCTCTGGGAAGCGGTGCGCAAGGCCCGCGCCGATGAGTTCATTCCGCTGCTGTCGGACGCCGAGGGGCGCACCGGATTCGACGCGCATGTCGGCGAACGCGGGGTGAAGCTATCCGGTGGTCAGCGTCAGCGGATCGCGATTGCGCGGGTGCTCCTCAAGGACGCACCGATCCTGATCATGGACGAAGCGACCTCGGCGCTGGACTCGGAAGTCGAAGCGGCGATTCAGGAAAGCCTGGAAACCCTGATGCAGGGCAAGACCGTGATCGCCATCGCTCACCGCCTCTCGACCATTGCCCGCATGGACCGGCTGGTGGTGCTGGAAAACGGCAAGATTGCTGAAAGCGGCAACCATGCCGAACTGCTGGCCCATGGCGGATTGTATGCGCGGCTGTGGGCGCACCAGACCGGAGGGTTTGTCGGCATCGACTGATCCTGCGTAAAGCACAAAAACCGCCAGAGCCCTTCAACCACGGGCTCTGGCGGTTTTTTATCGCCTGCTGGAAATCCACAAAACCCCTGCTGTACTGAGCCAAGGCTCCGGAACGGAACCTGTCGTAAGTCTGCAGGGACGCACCACTCGATGCAGTCTCGATAGCACGTCTATCAAGGACTCTCTCATGTCTCTGTTCAAACGTTCAGTTACTGAGTTGCTGGGTACGTTCTGGTTGGTGTTGGGCGGTTGCGGCAGTGCGGTCATCGCCGCGTCTTCACCTTTGGGTATCGGCGTGCTGGGGGTCGCCCTGGCGTTTGGTCTGACGGTGCTGACCATGGCGTTTGCCATCGGCCACATCAGCGGCTGTCACCTCAACCCGGCCGTGTCGGTCGGTCTGGTCGTCGGCGGTCGGTTCCCGGCCAAAGAACTGCCTGCCTACGTCATCGCCCAGGTGATCGGCGGGATTCTGGCAGCGGCACTGCTCTACCACATCGCCAGCGGCAAGGAAGGTTTCGACATCGCTGCCGGCCTGGCCTCCAACGGTTACGGCGAGCACTCGCCGGGCAAATACTCGATGGCATCCGGCTTCGTCACCGAACTGGTGATGACCGCCATGTTCGTGGTGATCATCCTCGGCTCCACCGACAAGCGCGCCCCGGCAGGACTGGCACCGATCGCCATCGGCCTGGCCCTGACGCTGATCCACCTGATCTCGATCCCGGTCACCAACACCTCGGTCAACCCGGCCCGCAGCACCGGCCCGGCGCTGATGGTCGGCGGCTGGGCCATCGCCCAGTTGTGGATGTTCTGGGTCGCGCCGCTGCTCGGTGCGGTGGTCGGCGGCGTGCTCTATCGCTGGCTGGGCAAGGAAGACACCTAACATCCTGTGGGAGCGAGCTTGCTCGCGAAAAGCGGTGTGTCAATGCAGCAAATATTGACTGATACCAACCTTTCGCGAGCAAGCTCGCTCCCACATTGGAATCTAGGCCTGGCGGTAGGGCAAGGCTGCTCTTGCCTCTTCGGCATAGGCCAGTACACCGGCGCGCTCCTGGTGCAGGAAGTCTTTGACCGCGGCTTTCAAACCGGGATGGCGCAGGTAATGCCAGGAATGGGTGATCACCGGTTCGAAGCCGCGAATCAGCTTGTGCTCGCCCTGGGCACCGGCATCGAAACGTTGAAATCCATTGGCAATCGCATAGTCCATGCCCTGATAGAAACAGGTCTCGAAGTGCAGCCGGTCGAACTCGGCCAGGCATCCCCAATAGCGTCCGTAAAAACTGTCGCCGCCCACCAGGCTGAACGCCATCGCCACCGGCCGTGAGCCCTGCCGGGCCAGCACCACGCGAATCGATTCCGGCATGCGCTCGGCCAGCAGGCTGAAGAATTCCCGGGTCAGGTACGGTGCCTGCCGGCGTACCGCGTAGGTGTTGGCGTAACAGGCGTAGACAAAATCCCACTGGGCCTCGTCCAGCTCCCGCCCTTCCAGCCATTCGAACTCGAAGCCCTGCCCCGCCACTTGCTCGCGCTCCTTGCGCATCTGTTTGCGCTTGCGCGAGGCAAGCACGTCGAGGAAATCCTGAAAGTCGCGGTAACCGCGATTCTGCCAGTGGTACTGACAGCCGATGCGTTGCAGCCAGCCCGGCTGCTCGGCCATGGCGGCATCGGTAAACGCGTCGGTGAAATTGATGTGGGCGCTGGAGAGTTCTTCGATTTCCAGATACCCCGGCAGGCTCTTGAGCAGTTCGAATCCGTCTTCGACATTCGCTGCCAGCAACCGAGGGCCGCTGACCGGGCTGAACGGCACCGCGCTCAGAAACTTGGGGTAGTAATCGATTCCGGCCCGGGCGCAGGCATCGGCCCAGCCGTGATCGAACACGTATTCACCGTAGGAATGCCACTTGCGATAACCGGGCAGCGCCGCAATCACTCGCCCCGCTTCGACGTGCAGCAAATGCTCCGCTTGCCAGCCGGTGTGCGGGCCGACGCTGCCGCTGTCCTCCAGCGAAGCCAGGAAGGCGTGGCGCAGAAACGGCTGGTTTTGCGGGACCAGAACATCCCAGTCGGACGCTGGAATTTCCGACAGTTTATGCAGACGTTGCAGCGGCATTTTCCTCTCCACTTTCGGGCGTGAACGCCCGGCGAGTATCGCTGATCGGCCGTGCGTTGCCCACGCCCGATTGCGCGACAGCGCTCTAGATCAATAGTTCACGGCAGTTTTGTATCGTCATCAACCTGCCATCATCGTGCCACTGCTCTGTCATAAACCATCGCGATACTGGCGCCTGTTTTTAGAGCGCCGGGTTCTACCCCGGACACTGTTTTCCGACCGTCAAACCGTCGGTTGTGCCCAGGATGGTTCAGCCATCCCCTTCATCTTCGGAGATTGCTATGCGTCTTGCTTCCACGAAAACTGCGGCGGCCCTGTGCGGTGGCCTGTTGCTGGCCATGAGTGTTCCGGCCAGTGCCGCAGTCGACGCCAAACTGCTCGACATGCTCAAGGCTAACGGTTCGATTTCCCAGGCGCAGTACGTTGAACTGCAAACTGAACTGGCCAAGGATCAGAAGGCCCAGCAAATCGCGCAGCAGGCGCAGCAAGAGACCAACGAGCAAATCGCGGCGACCGCGAAGAAAACCAACGAGCTCAGCAGTTTCGACCAGAAACTGGCCTGGGCCGCCAAGACCCAGTTCAAGGGTGACGTGCGTATCCGTCAGGAAACCATCAAGATCGATGGCGAGCCGAACAACGGCGGCCGCGACAAGGATCGCCAGCGCATCCGTGCCCGTCTGGGTGCGTACACCGAGATCAACCCGCAAGTCGACACCGGCATCCGTATCGCCACCGGCGGCGGCGATGACGCCCGTTCGACCAACCAGGATCAGGACAACTACTTCGACAAGAAGCAGATCTGGCTCGACCTGGGCTACATCGACTACCACCCGGATCAGATCAAGAACCTGCACATCATCGGCGGCAAGATGCTGCAACCGTGGGTGAGCATGGGCGACGTGATCTGGGACAGCGACATCAACCCGGAAGGTCTGGCCGTTACCTACAAGTATCCACTGGGCAGCAGCGTCGAACTGTTCGGCAGCCTGGGTAACTACAACCTCAAGGACAACGTCGACGGCGACGGCGTGCAATTCCGTCACGACCTGCGCCTGACCGCCGGCCAGCTGGGCAGCCGCTTCACCATCACCGACAACCTGAAACTGACCCTGGGCGGCAGCGTCTACGCCTACCAGAACGACGAAGACAGCCGTTGCACCGGCACCTCCACGCCGTGCGCCCTGGCCGTCAACGGCAACTCGGCAGACAACGAATTCCGTCTGTACGAAGGCTTCAGCCAGGTCGACATCGGCGGCCTGCCAATGCCGCTGTCGTTCTACGGTCAGTACGTGAAGAACAACGATGCAGTGACCGATCAGGACACCGCCTGGCTGGTGGGTGCCAAGTCGAAAGTCTTCGGCCTGAACCTCGACTACAACTATCGTGACGTGCAGCGCAACGCGGTGGTCGGCGCCTTCACCGATTCGGACTTCGCCAACGGCACCACCGGTTCCCGTGGCCACAAGTTCAAGGTCGGTTACGACATCGACAAGAACTTCGCCATCGGTGCGACTTACTTCCTGACCAAGGCCGACTTCTCCAGCCGTACCCAGCGTGATGCAGACACCAACACCCTGCAGCTGGACGCGGAAGCGAAGTTCTAAGCAACCCGGCAACAGACTTCAAACGATGGGTTGTACATCCGGTTCCATCGTTTGAAGAGGCTTCAACAGACTGGCGCGACCGCAGCGATCCCCATCATCCGTTCGCTGCGGCCGCGCCAGTCTGTGTTTTCAGGATCGATCATTGCGCCGCAGCTGTGCCAACTGCTCGGCCAACGCGTCCACGCCCTCTTCAGGCTTTTGCGGCATCGCCCGCAACGTCGCCTGCATCAAACGCATCTGGCGAATGAAACGCCGGCAATTGCGGCAGAACATCAGGTGATGACGCACCATCAGTTTCTCGCGAAAACTCAACTGGCCATCGAGATAATCGCTGGATCGCGCCACTTGCTCCTTGCAGGTCAACATTCTCCCGTCTCCTCAAAATGCTCCACGGTCGCGAAGACCTTCAAACGTGCCCGATGCAGCAGCACGCGGACATTGGAGAGCGAGATCTCCAGAAGATTACAGATCTCCTCCAGCTCCAGACCCTGGCGCTCGCGCAGCAACAGAACGCTGCTTTGCAGTTCCGACAGGCTCAACAACGTGTGTTCGAGGCATTCACGCAGCTCGCCTTCTGTCAGCAACGCTTCGGGCGTGTCCTGGTGCCAGGCGAAGGGTGCGACCAGCCAGTGGCCGTCGCCGGGAGAAAAACGATCGTCGTCGATGGTGCCGTGCGGTGACGGCAGATCATCCAGCAACACTTCGCGACGATTGAGTTTATAGCGGCTCTTGGCCGAGTTGGCGGTGATGGTCAGCAGCCAGGTCTTGAGGCTGGAGCGCCCCTCAAAACGGTCGATATTGCGCACCACCGACAGCCAGGCGTCCTGCACCACTTCTTCGACATGGCGCTGGCCGACAATCGCGTAGGCCACCGCGCGCATGGGGCTTTGATAGGTGCTGACCAGTTCCTTGAAGGCTTTCTGTTCGCCTGCCAACAACCGCTCGAGCAGTTGTGTGTCGTCAACCGCCATCCATCAATCCCCTTTTCCTGACTCCGAAAATGATAGCGGCAGGATCTCTCCTGCCGCCAGTTTCGAAAATTACAGCGTTCGCGCCGATTCGGATGTAGGAAACGTCAGCGCGATTAAGAGGAAATGAACTCGCACTTAGCGTTTACGCAGAATCACGCTACCAATCGAGTAACCGGCACCGAACGAACTCAACACCGCCAGCGAACCGGCCGCCAGATCGTCCTGATATTTGTGGAACGCGATCACCGAACCTGCGGAGCTGGTGTTGGCGTAGGTGTCGAGAATCACCGGGGCTTCTTCTTCGGTGGCTTCGCGGCCCAGCAGCTTGCGCACGATCAGGTGGTTCATGCTCAGGTTGGCCTGGTGCAGCCAGAAGCGCTTCACGTCGCCGACGTTGAGCTTGTTCTCTTCCAGATGTTCGCCGATCAGCTCGGCGACCATTGGGCAGACATCCTTGAACACCTTGCGGCCTTCCTGCACGAACAGTTTGTCGCGGGCGCCGATGCCCTCTTCCGCTGCGCGGTTGAGGAAGCCGAAGTTGTTGCGGATGTTGTTGGAGAACTTGGTCAGCAGTTTGGTGCTGACCACGTCGAACTGGTGCTTCGACGTCGCCGTATCGGCACGCTCGATGATCACCGCAGTAGCCGCGTCACCGAAAATGAAGTGGCTGTCACGGTCACGGAAGTTCAAGTGACCGGTGCAGACTTCCGGGTTGACCATCAGGATCGCCCGGGCCTGGCCCAGTTGCACGGTGTTGGCCGCTTGCTGGATGCCGAAGGTCGCCGACGAGCAGGCAACGTTCATGTCGAAACCGAAACCCTGGATGCCCAGTGCTTCCTGGACTTCGATGGCGATGGCCGGATAGGCGCGCTGCAGGTTGGAGCAGGCGACGATCACGCCGTCGATGTCAGCGGCAGTCTTGCCGGCACGCTGCAGGGCTTGTTCGGCAGCACCGATGGCCATCTGGCAGAGCACCGACCATTCGTCGTTGGAACGCTCTGGCAGACGTGGTGCCATGCGTTGCGGATCGAGGATGCCGTCCTTGTCCATGACAAAGCGGCTCTTGATGCCGGAGGCTTTTTCGATGAACGCGGCGCTGGACTCGGTCAGGGCCTGCACTTCGCCGCTGGCGATGGCTTCGGCGTTGTCCGCATTGAACTGGGCGACGTAGGTATTGAAAGACTGCACCAGCTCTTCGTTGGAGATGCTGTTGGCCGGGGTGTACAGGCCGGTGCCGCTGATGACGACGTTATGCATGGTCGTTTCTCTAATCTGTTCAGGCAGAAAGTGCTGGCACCGACGTGCCAACACGCAAAGGGTCCATTCCCGTATAAGGGACGCAAAAACCTGGCATCGCTTTATTCCGTTGCGCGGCCCGGCAAAGGCTCTGGGACGCGAAAACGGCATTTATGGTGGCGAAGTTTGCCATAACCGTGGCCATTTGGCGTCTTTCTCAAGATCGACGCGCAATGATCGTTCCCACGCTCCTGCGTGGGAATGCAGCCCGTGACGCTCTGCGTCACTGGACGCGGAGCGCCCCCGGAGGCATTCCCACGCGGAGTGTGGGAACGATCAGCGTCACTGTTCTACCTGGCTCCACTGCTTGTTCAGGCGCTTGTCGGAGATCGGCACTTTCGTCCCCAACTGCTGGGCGAACAGCGAAACCCGATACTCCTCCAGCCACCAGCGATACAGCTCGAGCTGCGGGTCGCGTTTGCCTTCCTGCGCATGTTTGGCGGCGCGGGTCTGGTATTGCGTCCAGAGCCCGGCGAGTTCGCCGCTCCACACCCGATCCTTCTGCACCTGCGCGCCCAGTTTCTCGAAACGCTGCTCGACCGCTTTCAGGTAGCGCGGCAACTCCTTGAGCCAGAGCATCGGCGTTTCCCGGACGAAGCCCGGATACACCAGATGACTGAGCTGCTGCTTGATGTCGTTGAGCGCCACCGCCTGAGCCAGGTCGATCTTGCCCTTGAAGCGTTTTTGCAGGCCGTGCCAGAGCTTGAGGATCTCAAGAGTCAGACGCGCCACTCGCTCGGCGTGCTCGGTCCAGCTGCCACGCTTGCGCTCGGCCAGTGCCGCCAGCCCTGCGCCGTCACGCGGCAACGGGTCTTCGCCCTCGAGAATGCAGCTGTCGAGGCTGGCCAGCAGAATGTCTTCGACCAGTGCATCGACCCGACCCAGTTCGCGATACAGCAGGCCCAGTTCGGTCACGCCCGGCAACTTGCCGCGCAGGAACTTCGCCGGCTCGGCCAGTTGCTGCATCAACAAACGTTGCAAGGCGCGGCGATGCTGAAACTCGGCTTCGGCCGGTGTCGAGAAGCGCCCTTCCTTGACCGTGCCGCCCTCCTCCACCAGCGCCGGATAGACCGTCATCGACAGCCCGGCGATCTTCTGCTGCGTCTTTTCCGCCACCGGCGCGAAGACCTTGGCCTCCACCGGCTGCTGGCTTTTCGCGCTCTGCGGCACGGCCAAAGCAGCCTGGCTGGCTTCGGCGAAACGTGCGGTCAGCTCGGCCAGATCCCGTCCTTCGCCGAGGAACTTGCCCTGACCGTCGACGATTTCCAGGTTCATCCGCAGGTGACTTTCAACCTGCTGCGCCGCTTCCGCCCACGCCTCATCGCTGACCCGCGCTCCGGTCATGCGCAGCAGTTCCCGGCCCAGCGCTTGCGGCAACGAACCTTCGGCAAAGGTCATGCGCTGCAGCGCGGCCTTGATGAAGTCCGGCACCGGCACGAAGTTCTTGCGCAGGGCCTTGGGCAGGTTGCGCACCAGCGCAATGCACTTGGCCTCGATCAGCCCCGGCACCAGCCACTCCAGGCGCTCCGGCGGCAGCATCGGCAACAGCGGCGCCGGCACACGCAGGGTCACGCCGTCGCGCGGGTGATTCGGTTCGAAGTGATAACTCAGCGCCAGTTCCAGATCGCCGATGTGCAGCGTGTCCGGGTAATGCTGGGCGGTGACTTCACTGGCCTCGCGAGCCAGTACGTCTTCCTCGCGCATGATCAGCAATTGCGGATCTTTCTGGCTGTTGACGCGGTACCAGCTGTCGAACGTCGCGGTCTGGTGGATCTCCGCCGGCAGTCGCGCATCGTAGAACGCGTAGAGCGTTTCCTCGTCGGCCAGAATGTCCCGGCGACGGGCCTTGGCCTCCAGTTCGTCGAGCTGTTCGAGCAATTGCTTGTTGGCGGTCAGGCACTTGGCCCGGGACTGAATCTCGCCACGCACCAGGCCTTCGCGGATAAACAGCTCGCGCGAAACCACCGGATCCACCGGGCCGTAGTGCACCGGTCGACGACCGACCACGATCAGGCCGAACAGGGTGATCTGTTCGAACGCGACGACCTGGCCGCGCTTCTTCTCCCAGTGCGGTTCGAAGTGGTTCTTCTTGATCAGGTGCCCGGCCAGCGGTTCGATCCAGTCGGCGTCGATCTTGGCCACCATCCGCGCGTAGAGCTTGGTGGTTTCCACCAGTTCGGCGGTCATCACCCACTGCGGGCGCTTCTTGCCGATGCCCGACGATGGATGAATCCAGAACCGCCGCTGACGGGCGCCAAGGTAATCGCCGTCCTCGGTTTTCTGGCCGATCTGGCTGAGCAGGCCGACCAGCACCGCTTTGTGCAGCTTCGGATAATCCGCCGGTTCTTTGTTAAGGCTCAGCTGCAAGTCGCGGCAGATCAGGCTCAACTGACGGTGGGAATCACGCCACTCGCGCAGACGCAGATAGTTGAGGAAATTCTTGCGGCACCAGTTGCGCAGCGGGCTCGCCGTCAGCGCCTGGCGCTGCTCTTCAAAACCGCGCCACAGATTGACCAGCCCGGCGAAGTCGGAGTCAGCGTCCTTCCATTGTGCGTGCGCCTGGTCAGCGGCTTGCTGACGCTCCGGCGGACGCTCGCGCGGGTCCTGAATCGACATGGCGCTGGCGACGATCAGCACTTCCTGAAGGCTGCCGAGTTTGGCCGCTTCCAGCAGCATGCGGCCCATGCGCGGGTCCACCGGCAGGCGCGCCAGCTGGCGGCCGAGCGGGGTCAGCTGACTGTTGCGATCCACCGCCGAGAGTTCTTGCAGCAGGTTGAAACCGTCGCTGATCGCCTTGCCGTCCGGCGGCTCGATGAACGGGAAATCGGTGATCTCGCCGAGGCGCAGATGGAGCATCTGCAGGATTACCGCCGCAAGGTTGGTGCGCAGGATTTCCGGATCGGTGAATTCCGGGCGACCGAGGAAATCCTCTTCGCTGTACAAGCGCACGCAGATACCCGGCTCGACCCGGCCGCAGCGACCTTTACGCTGGTTGGCGCTGGCCTGGGAAATCGCTTCGATCGGCAACCGCTGGACCTTGGCGCGGTAGCTGTAGCGGCTGATGCGCGCAGTGCCGCTGTCGATCACGTAACGGATGCCCGGCACGGTCAGCGAGGTTTCGGCGACGTTGGTCGCCAGCACCACACGACGGCCCGGATGCGACTGGAAAATCCGCTGCTGCTCGGCCGGCGAAAGGCGCGCGTACAACGGCAGGATCTCGGTGTGTTTGAGCTGGGCCTTGCGCAGCATGTCGGCGGCGTCGCGGATCTCGCGCTCGCCCGGCAGGAACACCAGCACATCGCCGGGGCTGCGGCGTTCGCTACGCTCGTACGCGGCGATTTCATCGAGGGTGGCGAGGATCGCCTGATCGACGGTCAGGTCGTCCTCGACGCGGTTGCCCTCTTCGTCCTGCTCAAGCGTCAGCGGGCGATACCAGGTTTCCACCGGAAAGGTACGCCCGGACACTTCGACAATCGGCGCATCGTCAAAGTGTTTGGAGAAACGCTCCAGATCGATGGTCGCCGAAGTGATGATGACTTTCAGGTCCGGACGACGCGGCAGCAGGGTTTTCAGGTAACCGAGCAGGAAGTCGATGTTGAGGCTGCGTTCGTGGGCTTCGTCGACGATGATCGTGTCGTAGCGTTCGAGGTAGCGGTCGTTCTGGGTTTCCGCCAGCAGGATACCGTCGGTCATCAGTTTGATCAGGGTGTTCGAATCGCTCTGATCCTCGAACCGCACCTGATAACCGACCAGCGCGCCCAGCGGCGTGCCGAGTTCTTCGGCAACCCGACTGGCCACGCTGCGCGCTGCGATCCGACGAGGCTGGGTGTGGCCAATCAGACCATGCTGGCCGCGACCGATCTCCAGGCAGATTTTCGGCAACTGGGTGGTTTTACCCGAGCCGGTTTCACCGGCGATGATCAGCACCTGGTGCTTTTCCAGGGCCTTCTTGATTTCGTCACGCTTGGCCGCAATCGGCAGGCTGTCGTCGTAACGGATCACCGGCAGGCTGGCCTTGCGCGCCAGCACCTGATCGCAGGACGCCTGCATGCGCGCCACCCACTGGGCCAGCTTGGCCTCGTCGGGTTTCTTGCGCAGCTCAAGCAACTGCCGCCGCAGCCGGTGGCGGTCAGCGAGCATGGCGTGATCGAGGTTTTTCAGCAGTTTGTCGATGGAGGGCGATTCGTCGGTCATCGGGTACGCAATTCGGTCGTCTAGTGGCGCAAGGACGCGATTGTCGCAGATTTTACGACCGCTGCGCGGCCGATCGCGAGCAGGCTCGCTCCCACCCTGAATCTCCAGCGGCCATAAAACCGCTGCACAGCGCGATCAAATGTGGGAGCGAGCCTGCTCGCGATGAATTGCGCAGCAATTCCAGAAAGTCACTCGTTATCGAGGCCCTTTCGCCGATACGGAAAGACGTCGATGACTTTCCCCGCCCGAATCGCCTCTTGCAATCCCTTCCAGTAATCAGCGTTGTACAACTCGCCATGCAGCTGATCGAACAGTTTGCGCTGCGCCGAATCGGCAAACAGAAACGGCGGAAATTCCTCGGGGAACACGTCCAGCGGCCCGATCGAATACCACGGTTCGGAGGCCATTTCGTCCTCCGGCGTGCGCGGTGCCGGGATGTGGCGGAAATTCGCTTCAGTGAGGAAGCAGATCTCGTCGTAATCGTAGAACACCACCCGGCCATGGCGGGTGACGCCGAAGTTCTTCAGCAGCATGTCGCCGGGGAAAATGTTGGCCGCCGCCAGTTGCTTGATCGCCAGCCCGTAATCCTCCAGCGCTTCACGCACCTGGGCCTCATTGGCGTTGTCCAGGTAAAGGTTGAGCGGCGTCATCCGGCGTTCGGTCCAGCAGTGGCGGATCAGCACGGTTTCGCCTTCCAGCGACACCGTGGACGGCGCAACTTCCAGCAGTTCCGCCAGGCACGCCGGCTCGAACTTGCTCAACGGAAAACGGAAGTCGGCGAATTCCTGGGTATCGGCCATGCGTCCGACGCGGTCGACGCTTTTCACCAATCGATACTTCTCGATCACCGTGGCGCGGTCGACGTTTTTCGACGGGGAGAATCGGTCCTTGATGATCTTGAACACGGTGTTGAAACCCGGCAGCGTGAACACGCTCATGACCATGCCGCGCACGCCCGGCGCCATGATGAACTGGTCGTCGGTGTTGGCCAGATGATTGATCAGGGCGCGGTAGAACTCGGACTTGCCGTGCTTGTAGAAACCGATCGAGGTGTACAGCTCGGCGATGTGCTTGCCCGGCAAAATGCGTTTGAGAAAGCCGATGAATTCCGCCGGCACCGGCACATCCACCATGAAATACGAACGGGTGAACGAGAAGATGATCGACACATCGGCTTCGTCGGTGATCAGCGCATCGATCTGAATCCCCCGCCCTTCGCGGTGCAGCAGTGGAATCACCAGCGGCCATTGATCGTCGTTGGTGTAGATGCGCCCGACCAGGTACGCGCCCTTGTTGCGGTACAGCACCGAGGAGAACAGCTCGACGCTCAGCTCCGGGTCCTTGCACACCCAGTCCGGCAGGTTCTCGCGCAGCTGTGCTTCCAGGCGATGCAAGTCACCGGGCAGATCGGCGTAGGCCTCGTTGAACCGGTAATCGGCAAAGATACTCGCGAGCATGGCCGAGATCTGCCCTTGCGGTTTATAGGTGCGGGTTTGCGCGGCGCGGGCCCGACGCAGGCTCGGGCGGGTGGTGTGGATGAACATGCAGCCGTCGCTGATCAGGTCGTGGCTGAACAGGCCGCAGAAAATCGAGTTGTACCAGGTTTCGGACAGCTCATCGTCAAAGCGCAGGTCGATGATGCTGATGTAGGCGCTTTTCACCAGCGGCCAACAGGTGACGTCCATCAAGGTGTCCGGCTCGAAATACTCGCGCAGGCGGGCGACGGTTTCACCGACCTTTTCTTCGTAGAGGTTGATCCGCGCCGCCGACGCGGTTTGCGTGTCCTGCCAGCGGGCCTGCTCGAAGCGCTCCCGGGCGCCGTCGGTGATCCGCCGGAAATGCTCGCGGTAATCGTCAAAGCCATCGAGGATCAGGCGGGCGATGTCGGTGGCTGGCCATTGCTGCGGCATAGATGAGACCTCTGCGGGAATTGGAGAATCTGTGCTCGAAGGCCTGAGCTTAGCCACGGAAGCGGGCGCAGGAGAAGCGCAATTTCTGCCAAATCCTCTTGCGGCTTGTACAGCGACACAGTTTTTATCAAAGTTTTTTTAATCGACCGTTCGGTCAATAAACGTCCACTTCGGTTCTCCCCACCACTGGGCGCCAGCCCGCGTTTTCTGTGGGTTTCGGATCCAATTCAGCGGCGACATCTCTAGCCTGCGCTTTTGCCCGAGTTGTTCATGCCTGTCCATTCCCTGCAGCGACTGGCCTTACCAAGATAATGGCACTTTGATATACAGCCCGCCATCACCCGCCTCACAACAAGATCCTCGGCTCACGAGGACGACCTCTCCCCAAACGCCCAAGGAGCACATTGATGTCTATCCGGAATCTGCGCATCGGTTTGCGCGCCAGTTTGTGTTTTGCCGTTCTGGCCAGTCTGCTGGTGGTGGTCGGCCTGTTCGGTCTGGGCCAGATGAAAACCCTGCGCGAGAGCGCGGCGGTGATCGAGGAATCGTGGATGCCCAGCATCGAAAGCATCCATGACGCGGCGGCCAACATCGCCAGCATTCGTCTCGAATCCCTGCGTCTGATCACCAGTACTCAGGCTGCCGTTCGCGAGCGCAGCAAAGGCCTTCTCACCGCGCAACGCCAGGAATTGCTCAAGCGCCTCGACGATCATAAGGCCCTGATTGCCAACGATCAGGAACGGACGATGCTGGAAGGCCTGAGTTCCGACACCGCCAAGTACCTGAGCATCCTCGACCAGATCATCAAACAGATCGACGCCGGACAAAACGACCAAGCCTACGCACGCCTGACCAACGAACTGGCGCCCCAGGGCACGGTGCTCGACAAAACCCTGGAGCAAATGATCAGCCTCAATCAGCAAGGCGCGGATGTCGCGGCCAAGTCCGCGGCGGCGATGTACCAGCAGGCGCTGTGGATCGTCGCCACGATCATCGTCATCGCCCTGATTGCCACGTTGTTGCTGGCCTGGTTGCTGACCCGCAGCATCACCGCGCCGATCAATCAGGCGCTGAATGTGGCACGGCGGATTGCTTTGGGAGACCTCAGCGGTCGCATCGACAGCGACGGCAAGGACGAAGCGGCGCAGTTGCTCACGGCTCTGGCCGAGATGCAGGGCAATCTGCGCTCGACCATTCGCGGCATCAGCGAGTCGGCCCAGCAACTGGCCTCCGCTGCCGAGGAAATGAGTTCGGTGATGGAACAGAGCACCCGCGGGTTGCAACAGCAGAATGACCAGATCGAGCAGGCCGCCACCGCGGTCACCGAGATGAGCACGGCGGTCGATGAAGTGGCCGCCAATGCGGTGTCCAGTGCTGAAGCGTCCGAAGCATCGAACGAGGACAGCAAGCACGGGCATGTGCAGGTCAGCGAGACCATCAGTTCGATTCAGGAACTGGTCAGTGCGGTGCTCGGTGCATCCGAACAGGCCGAGGGCCTTGCGACCCAGGCCCAGGACATCAGCAAGGTGCTGGAAGTGATTCGCGGCATCGCCGGGCAGACCAACCTGCTCGCCCTGAACGCTGCGATTGAAGCCGCGCGCGCCGGTGAGGCCGGGCGTGGGTTTGCAGTGGTTGCCGACGAGGTCCGCTCGCTGGCCCAGCGCACGCAGAACTCCACCGAAGAAATCGAGCTGATGATCAGCAGCATTCAGCAAGGCACCAGTGCCACCGTCGGTGCCTTGCAAAACAGCGCCGAGCAGGCCAGCCATACCCTGCGCCGGGCCAACAGCGCCGGCCAGGCTCTGGAGAAAATCACCGCGTCGATTTCGCAGATCAACCAGCGCAACCTGGTGATCGCCAGCGCCGCCGAACAACAGGCGCTGGTGGCCCGGGAAGTCGACGAAAACCTGGTGACCATCCGCGATCTGTCGACCCAGACCGCTGCCGGCGCGACCCAGACGTCTGCTGCCAGCCAGGAACTGTCGCGGCTGGCCGTCGACCTGAACGGGCTGGTGACGCGCTTCGTGATCTGATCAGAAAATTAAACGCCCGATTAACGGTTGCCATCGCCGGGGCCCTCGGCAACACTCTCGTCCCGATCAAGGAAGGAGTGGCCCGTGAGCCCTGTCGATATTTTCCGCATGTTGTCGCTGGCCGCCATCTGGGGCGCGAGCTTCCTGTTCATGCGCATCATCGCTCCCGCGATCGGTACGGTTCCGACCGGATTCTTCCGCGTTTCGATTGCCGCCGTCGGCCTGCTGGTGATCCTCGGACTGATGCGCATCAGCTGGGATTTCAAAGGCAAGCTCAAGACTGTGATGATGCTCGGCGTGATCAACTCCGGCGTTCCGGCCACCTTGTATTCAGTCGCCGCCCAAGTGCTGCCGGCCGGTTATTCGGCAATCTTCAACGCCACCACGCCGTTGATGGGCGTGTTGATCGGCGGTTTGTTCTTCAGTGAAAAACTGACGTTGGCCAAACTCGCCGGGGTGTTCCTCGGCCTGCTCGGGGTGGGTGTGCTGACCCGCGCCGGCCCGGTCGCGTTCGATCTGCACTTGCTGATGGGCGCGGTGGCCTGCCTGCTCGCAACCACTTGCTATGGCTTCGCCGGGTTTCTTGCACGACGCTGGCTGGATCAGGCCGGCGGGCTCGACAGCCGTCTTTCGGCGTTGGGCAGCATGCTCGGTGCGACCCTTTTTCTGTTGCCGTTGTTCGGTTACAGCGTCATCACTCAGCCGCCCGTGAGCTGGGGTGGCTGGAATGTCTGGCTGTCGCTGCTGGGCCTGGGTCTGGGCTGCACCGCGTTCGCTTACATCATTTACTTCCGCCTGCTGAGCTCCATCGGGCCGGTGAAGTCGATGACCGTGACCTTCATGATTCCGCCGTTCGGCGTGTTGTGGGGGGCGCTGCTTCTCGATGAGCCGCTGTCGATGGCGCACGTGTATGGCGGGGTGTTGATCGCGATTGCGCTGTGGCTGGTGCTGAAACCCGCAGTGGTGAAGCCGGCAGAAATCGCCACCCGCTGAAAGGCAGATGCACAAAGGCCCGGGAGTTTCCTCCCGGGCCTTTTTTCATGCGCGGCGGTTACGCCGATTTACGGAACACGAACACCAGACCGACGATGATCAACAGCATCCCCAGCACGCTCAACGCCGCCAGGCGATTGCCGAAGATCAGGTAGTCCATCACCGCCGTCACGGCCGGCACCAGATAGAACAGACTGGTGACATTCACCAGATTGCCCCGGGCGATCAGTCGATACAGCAGCAACGTCGCCAGCACGGAAACCACCAGCCCCATCCACAACACCGGCACGATGAAACCGGCGCTGTGCTCGAAGTGAAACGGCTGGAACGGCACGAAAATCCCGCACAGCAACAGGCCGGCCAAGTACTGCACCGGCAGCGTGCCGAGGGGATTGTCGGTGATGCGCTTCTGCATGATCGAGCCGAAGGTCATGCTCGCCAACGCCAGCAGACCGAACAGCATCCCCGCCAGCGACATCCCGGCCAGACCGATGCCTTGGTAAACCACCATGATCAACCCGGCCAATCCCAGCGCCAGACCAAACATCCGGCTCGCCGAGCGCTGCCGCTCCATGATCACCACCGTGAGGATCGGCTGCACGCCCATGATGGTCGCCATCACGCCGGGCGTGACCTTCAGGTCCAGCGCCAGTAGATAAAAAATCTGATAGGCCCCCAACAGCACCACGCCAGTGGCCATCGCATACAGCATCGGCCTGCCGCCCTTGGGCAGTTTCAACTTGAGCAACGGCACCAGCAGCACCAGCCCGCACAAGGCAATCACAAAACGGATCAGCAGAAAGGCAAAGGGCGAAGCGTGGGCCAGCCCCCACTTGGAGAAGATCGCCCCGCTGCTCCACAGCAGAACGAACAGGCTCGTGGACGCCGCCGCGAGCGCGGACTTTTTCGAAAGGACAAACATGAATACCACCTGTAGTCAGGCAAATAGCCAACTCAGCCGAAGCTGAAATTCAGTAGGTTTTTTCAGGCGGGCAAAGGGGTCAGCAGAAAACGCCGATCAGCCCGAAACACCAACGCCCGGCGGTGATACGACTGCGCACACCGGCGTGCTACTGACAGGTGGAGGGTAATGACTGATCTGCACAGGCTGCTGATTCCCGCACGGCACGACGCCAGCGTTGACCGCTGAATCGACTACCGCGTTGATGAGGGATGCAGGCATCTGGGCTGATCTTTTTTGAAGGGTTGAAAGGTGAGTCATGCGACTCACGAGCGCCGACTATAACCAGCCCGCGACATGGATTGCAACGACTTGGACAAAGGGCCAGTAGCGACAGGCAGGAGGCAGGCGCATAGGCTCGTTTGCAATTGCAACGACCATTGATGGGGATATGGAATGCGCGAGATCACATGCCAAGGGAACGGAATCATCTGCGGTATCAGTTGTACAAATCGCAAGCCAGGAAGCTTGCCCGCCTTGCCACGACTCAACTCCAGATTGACCTGGAGATGGCTGGCCCCACAACGCTTGACCTTTCGAAAGTACGTTTCGAACCCATCGACTCGTTGGCACTGAGTGCTTTTGAGTGTTGGGAGAGCCCGCATTTTTCATGGGAAGAAGTCATTGGATGGAAAGCGCGCGAACCTCTCGCACTCGATATCGCAATCTGGTTTGAATCTGAACTGTGCGGACTTTGCTTTGCCAACCCGAATAAAAGTCGACAACGCATCCGAATCGTACGACTGGAGGGGCGGCCAAGAGAAACACATCCATTGAAGAACCGTGTTGCACCGCTATCCGTTCTGGCAATTGAGCAATACGCCCGCATCATTGGCAGTAGCTTGATCGAGGCTCAAGAACCATTCCAGGGAGCAATACCAATTTACGAACAACTCGGCTTCGGTTTGGATAACGAGGGTCGCCTTGTCAAAACAGTAGGGAGCCTAGTATTGTGAAAAACGCTCAAATATTGATCAACCAAGGTGGGAATATGCGCAAAGAAATAAAAAAATCCCCCAGAAAGAAAAAAGCGCATGCAATAAGGGGTGAATCTGATCCAACGGTTCTGACAGCCAGTCAACGACGGCTCTTACAGATCATTGCAACCGGCACCGCTATCGATGAACCAAGCTTACTGGCTGGCCGTCCCTGATTCTGAAAACAAAAAACCGCTCAAACGAGCGGTTTTTTTTACTTCGAAATCCAGCCTCAACCAAACAGCCAATACCCCAGCAACGTCAGCACCACCACCGCCAGCACCGGCCGCATTACGCGATAGGCCTTTGGATTGCGGCGTTTCCACTGCTTGACCCCACCGCTGAACTTGTCGCTGAAGTTCTTGCTCCACGCGTAAGCCTGGTTGATCCCGCCGACGCGCTCGTCGTCGAGGTTCTGCGGTGCCGTGGCACGGCCCAGCCAGGCGCTGATGAAGCGGTTGATGCGAGTCATCAGGCGATTGCTCAGCGGACGCTCGATGTCGCAGAACAAGATGACGCGGGTCTTGTCGGTTTCGTTCTTGACCCAGTGCACGTAGGTTTCGTCGAACATCACGTCTTCACCGTCGCGCCAGGCGTAGACCTGACCGTCGACGAAGATTCGGCAATCGTCGGAGTTCGGCGTCGACAGACCGAGGTGATAACGCAGGGAACCGGCGAACGGATCGCGGTGCGGGTTCAAATGGCTGCCGCCCGGCAACAACGCGAACATCGCGCCTTTGACATTGGGGATGGCACTGACCAGCGCCACGGTTTTCGGGCACAGGGTTTCTGCCGAAGGCAGCGGTTTGTCGTACCACTTGAGGTAGAAACGCTTCCAGCCTTTCTTGAAGAACGAGCCGAAACCGGCGTCGTTGTTCTTCTCGGCGGCGCGAATATAACCCTCGTCGAACAGGTGCATCGCCTCGTCGCGAATGGTTTCCCAGTTATCGCGCAGCACATCCAGTTCCGGAAACTTGCTGCGATCCAGATACGGCTTGGACGGCACGCCAGAGAACAGGTACATCAAGGCGTTATACGGAGCGAACAGCGCCGAATGGTTGACGAACTGACGCAGCACCGGCAAACGCGCCTTGCCGCGCAAATGCACATAGAGCGTGCTGCCCAGAAACAGCAACAACACCAACGCCTTGGCGGCAAACGGAAAGGTCATCAACAACTCCTTGAAAAAAGACAACACTGCGCAATGTCATTTACCCGACATGGCGGCCGGCCATGATAAACACTACCGGCTCCGGGAAAAACCCGCCCGGTTCAGGATTCAGTGTTAAAGATTGCGCAACAAAGCACTTCTTAACATAACGATCCTGAACCTTGGCTGACCTGAATCAACACGCCACTTACTGCTGGTTCTCCTGATCGGTGAACAGATCGCTGAAGAGCATGCTCGACAGGTAACGCTCACCGGAATCCGGCAACACCACGACGATGGTCTTGCCCTGCATTTCCGGAGTTTCCGCCAGGCGCACCGCTACCGACATGGCCGCACCACAGGAAATCCCGCACAGGATCCCCTCTTCCTGCATTAGGCGCAGGGCCATGGCCTTGGACTCGTCATCCGTCACCAGCTCGACCCGGTCAACCATCGACAGATCCAGGTTCTTCGGCACGAAACCGGCGCCGATGCCCTGAATCTTGTGCGGGCTCGGCTTGATCTCTTCGCCCGCCAGCGCCTGGGTAATCACCGGCGAGGACACCGGTTCCACTGCCACCGACAGAATCGGTTTGCCCGCCGTATTCTTGATATACCGCGACACGCCGGTAATGGTTCCGCCGGTGCCGACGCCTGCGACCAGCACATCAATGGCGCCATCGGTGTCGTTCCAGATTTCCGGGCCGGTGGTTTTTTCGTGGATGGCCGGGTTGGCCGGGTTATCGAACTGGGCGGGCATGAAGTATTTCCCCGCGTCACTGGCTACGATCTCGTTGGCCTTTTCGATAGCGCCTTTCATGCCTTTGGCCGGTTCGGTCAGCACCAGCTCGGCGCCCAGCGCCTTGAGCACCTTGCGCCGCTCGATGCTCATCGAGGCCGGCATGGTCAGCAGCAGCTTGTAACCGCGAGCGGCCGCGACAAAGGCCAGGCCGATGCCGGTGTTGCCCGAGGTCGGCTCGACAATGGTCATGCCCGGCTTGAGTTTGCCGCTGCTTTCGGCGTCCCAGATCATGTTGGCGCCAATCCGGCACTTGACCGAGTAGCCCGGGTTGCGACCTTCGATCTTGGCCAGAATGGTCACGCCACGGGGCGCGATGCGGTTGATCTGCACCAGCGGCGTGTTGCCGATGGAGTGGGCGTTGTCAGCAAAAATACGGCTCATGGCTGGGTCCTTGTGCAGCGTTGAATTCAGCTCTCCAAGGTAAGCCTGTTGCCCTTCTCAGTCCAGTCGGGCCGAACGTCTGCGGCGGGCAGCAGTCAACCGCTTTACACCGTTCGGGATTTGCTGCCATGAAGCGTCGCTACCGCTGGCCGTTGTGGATTCTCGCCACTGTTGTGGTGTTGCTGGTCGCCCTGCACATCGCCCTGCCCTACCTCGTGCGTGACTATCTGAATGACAAACTGGCCAACATGGGCGACTACCGCGGCCAGATCACCGACGTCGACCTGGCGCTCTGGCGCGGGGCCTACAAGATCAACGGCCTGAAAATCGTCAAGGTCGACGGCAAGGTCCCGGTACCGTTCGTCGATGCGCCGCTGATCGACCTGTCCGTCAGCTGGCACTCGTTGTGGTACGACCATGCGGTGGTGGCGCAGGTGAAGTTTTTCAAACCGCAGGTCAACTTCGTCGATGGTGGGGCCAACAAGCAGAACTCCCAGACCGGTCAGGGCACCGACTGGCGCGCGCAGTTGGGCAAACTGCTGCCGATCACCCTCGACGAAGTACAGATCAATGATGGCCGCATCAGCTTTCGCAACTTCAACTCAAAACCACCGGTGAACATGAATGCGACCAATGTCGACGCGAGCATCTACAACCTGACCAACGTGGTCGACACCAAAGGCAAACGCGACGCCCGCTTCGAAGGCAAAGCCCTGCTGCTGGGCCATGCGCCGCTCGAAACCACAGCCACCTTCGACCCGCTGAGCAACTTCGAAGACTTCGAATTTCGCCTGCGGGCCCGGGATATCGAACTCAAACGCATGAACGACTTCGCCTCGGCCTACGGCAAATTCGACTTCAACGCCGGCCACGGCGACGTGGTCATCGAAGCCGCAGCGAACAAGGGCCAACTCAAGGGCTACATCAAACCGCTGCTGCGCGACGTCGACGTATTCAACTGGCAGCAGGATGTCGAGAACAAGAACAAGGGCATCTTCCGCTCGATCTGGGAAGCACTGGTCGGCGGCACCGAAACCGTGCTGAAAAACCAGGGCAAAAATCAGTTTGCCACCCGGGTCGAACTCAGCGGCAGCGTGCACCAGCAAGATATCAGCGCGTTTGAAGCGTTTTTGCAGATTTTGCGCAATGGGTTCATCCAGGCGTTCAATGCCCGGTATGAGCGTCCTAAGCCGGATGCCGGATAGCGCTTGCTCAACTCGCTCTCGGCCGAAACCGAGTCAACATGTGACGCCCCATTCAGAGACTGAATAAGCCGTCTGCGTTCACAGTCGACCGGGCCGCGCGTTATAGTCGGGCATCCGATTATTTCGCCCCCGCCCTGCCCGTTCAGGTCGGCGTTACCGTTCGAGGATTAGCAGATGAAGTTCGAAGGCACCCAGGCCTACGTCGCCACCGATGACCTGAAGCTGGCGGTCAACGCCGCCATCACCCTGGAGCGGCCGCTGCTGGTCAAGGGCGAACCGGGCACCGGCAAGACCATGCTCGCCGAGCAACTGGCCGAATCGTTCGGCGCCAAGCTGATCACCTGGCACATCAAGTCCACCACCAAGGCCCATCAGGGCCTGTACGAGTACGATGCGGTCAGCCGCCTGCGCGACTCGCAACTGGGCAATGAAAAAGTCCACGACGTGCGTAACTACCTGAAGAAGGGCAAGCTCTGGGAAGCGTTCGAGTCCGAAGAGCGGGTCATTCTGCTGATCGACGAAATCGACAAGGCCGACATCGAGTTCCCCAACGACCTGCTGCAAGAACTCGACAAGATGGAGTTCTACGTTTACGAGATCGACGAGACCATCAAGGCCAAGAAGCGTCCGATCATCATCATTACCTCCAACAACGAGAAAGAGCTGCCGGACGCTTTCCTGCGCCGCTGCTTCTTCCACTACATCGCCTTCCCCGACCGCACCACCCTGCAGAAAATCGTCGATGTTCACTACCCGGACATCAAAAAGGATTTGGTCAGCGAAGCGCTGGACGTGTTCTTCGACGTGCGCAAGGTGCCGGGCCTGAAGAAGAAGCCATCGACCTCGGAACTGGTGGACTGGCTGAAACTGTTGATGGCCGACAACATCGGCGAAGCCGTACTGCGCGAGCGCGATCCGACCAAAGCCATCCCGCCGCTGGCCGGTGCGCTGGTGAAGAACGAACAGGACGTGCAACTGCTTGAGCGCCTGGCGTTCATGAGCCGTCGCGGCACCCGCTAAGAGGCTGACGCCATGTTGCTCAACCTGTTCAATGAAATGCGCGCAGCCAAGGTGCCGGTGTCGGTGCGCGAGCTGCTCGACCTGATCAACGCGCTGAAACAGCGCGTGACCTTCGCCGACATGGACGAGTTCTACTACTTGTCCCGGGCGATTCTGGTGAAGGACGAACGGCATTTCGACAAGTTCGACCGTGCGTTCGGCGCCTACTTCAATGGCCTGGAAAAGCTCGACGATCACTTGCAGGCGCTGATTCCCGAAGACTGGCTGCGCAAGGAGTTCGAACGCTCGCTGAGCGACGAGGAACGCGCGCAGATCCAGTCCCTCGGCGGCCTGGACAAGCTGATCGAAGAGTTCAAGAAACGCCTGGAAGAACAGAAGGAACGCCACGCCGGCGGCAACAAATGGATCGGCACTGGCGGCACCAGCCCGTTCGGCTCCGGCGGATTCAACCCGGAAGGCATCCGGGTCGGCGATGCCGGCAAGCGCCAGGGTAAAGCTGTGAAAGTCTGGGATCAGCGCGAGTACAAGAACCTCGACGACTCCGTGGAGCTGGGCACCCGCAACATCAAGGTCGCCCTGCGCCGCCTGCGCAAATTCGCTCGTCAGGGCGCGGCGGAAGAACTGGATATCGATGGCACCATCGACCACACCGCCAAGGACGCCGGCCTGCTGAACATCCAGATGCGCCCGGAACGGCGCAACACAGTGAAGCTGTTGCTGCTGTTCGACATCGGCGGCTCGATGGACGCCCACGTGAAGATCTGCGAGGAACTGTTCTCGGCCTGCAAGACCGAGTTCAAGCATCTGGAGTACTTCTACTTCCACAACTTCATTTATGAATCGGTGTGGAAGAACAACATGCGCCGCACCTCCGAGCGCACGTCGACCCAGGACCTGCTGCACAAGTACGGCGCCGACTACAAAGTGATCTTCATCGGTGACGCGGCGATGGCGCCTTATGAAATCACCCAGGCTGGCGGCAGCGTCGAGCACTGGAACGAAGAGCCGGGTTACGTGTGGATGCAGCGCTTCATGGAGAAGTACAAGAAGCTCATCTGGATCAACCCGTACCCGAAAGACACCTGGGGCTACACCTCGTCGACCAATATCGTTCGGGACTTGATCGAGGATCAGATGTATCCGCTGACGTTGCGCGGACTGGAAGAAGGGATGCGGTTTCTGTCCAAGTAAGCGGATCGTTCCCATGTCGAGGTGTCGAACCGTCTGCGTGGGAATGCATCAAGTAAAGCGCTTCAGATATTCGACATGCTCCCGGTGTGCCACTTCTTGCACCACCGGGCGCAATCTGACCTTCGCTCCCGGCAGACACTGTGCCAGGCGGGCCAGCGCCAACGGCGTCAACGCTCCCAATCGCGGATAACCGCCAATCGTCTGCCGATCATTGAGCAACACGATTGGCTGTCCGTCCGGCGGCACCTGCACCGCGCCCAGCGGAATGCCCTCGGAGATCATCGGTTTGCCCTGATACTGCAACGCCGTGCCCAACAAGCGAATGCCCATGCGATCGGCACGACTGTCCAGCGTCCAGGCGCTGTTGAATGCATCGAACAGGCTCTGCCCGCTGAACTGACCGATCTGCGCGCCGAGCACCAGATCGAGCGGCGCGTCGAGGTGCAGGTCCGGTCGATGCTCCGCCGGGACCTCACGCACCAATAAGGTTTCGCCCTGATAACTCAGCGAAGCGCCCTTGGCCAATGGCAAGCCAAAACCATCGAGGCCACCGAGCTCCTCGCGTACCACCGTGGCACTGCTGCCCAGCACTTTCGGCGCACTGAAACCGCCGGGCGCTGCCAGATAGGCCCGCGCCCCGAGCAACGGCTGGGTGAACTTCAAGGTCTGTCCTTTGCGCAGTTTGAAACTGCGCCACGGTGCCAGCACTTCACCGTCGATCTGCGCGCCAAGATCGGCGCCCGCCAATGCCAGCAAGAAATCTTCTTCAGCCACCACCGTGAACCCGCCGAGGGTGATTTCGATCACCGGCAAGTCCAGACCATTGCCCAGCAGCCAGTTGGCCCAGGCCATCGACCGCCAGTCCGCCGCGCCGCCCTGGGTCACGCCCAGATGGCGCACGCCAAACCGTCCGGCATCCTGCAACAGGCACAGCGGCGTACTCGCTTCAATCGTCAGTCGGCTCATGCCAGGGCCTCCAGAGGCGTGTCGTCACCGCCGAGGCGGATGAATTCGGCATGACTCACCGCTTCGAAACGCACGGTATCGCCGGGCTGCATGAGGCTGTAGCCATCGCGTTCACGGTCGAACAGTTTTGCCGGTGTGCGACCGATCAGGTTCCAGCCACCGGGAGACACCACCGGATACGCCGCCGTCTGCCGCTCGGCGATGCCGACGCTGCCGGCGGCGACTTTCTTGCGTGGCGTATTCAGACGCGGTGCTGCCAGGACTTCTTCCACCAAACCCATGAAGGCAAACCCCGGTGCGAATCCAAGCGCGAACACCTGATATTCACGGGCGCTGTGACGGCGGATCACTTCTTCCACCGACAAACCGCTGCGTTGCGACAGCAGGCTCAATTCCGGTCCGACGCTAAGGTCGTACCACACCGGTAGCACATGACACTGGCCGCCGGTGCGCGCATTCGGCGACAGGTCGATCAAGGCTTCGGCGATCAATTCCCGAGCCTGATTCGGGTTCAACGCGGTCAGGTCGTAATGCACCATCAACGTGGTGTACGACGGCACCAGATCGATCAGATGTGCGCCGAACACCGCGCGCAGCCGCTCGCTGGCGGCGAGCATCCACGGCATGTTGGTTTCGGCGATTTCATCAAACAGGCGCAGCATCAGGCAATCCAGCGCCACCACTTCCACCCGCGGATTCATGGCGCGCTCTGCTCGTTCAGGGCCTGACGAATGCGCTGCACGGCCGCCACTGAACTGGCGTTGTCACCGTGCACGCACAGCGTGTTGGCTTGCAGGTGCAGCGCGCTGCCGTCGCTGGCGGTGAGGTTGTCGCCACGGGCGATGGTCAGCGCTTGCACGATGATGGTTTCGGAATCGTGGTGCACCGCGCCGGGGAGTTGTCGCGAAACCAGTCGGCCGGCGCTGTCGTAGGCGCGATCGGCGAAGGCTTCGAACCACAGGGTCACGCCGTATTCGTCACCGAGTTGCTGGGCTGCCGTGTTATCGCGGGTGGCCATCAGCATCAGCGGCAAACTGCGGTCGTAAGCCGCGACAGCCTGAATCACCGCCCGCAACTGCGCCGGGTTGGCCATCATGTCGTTGTACATCGCGCCGTGGGGTTTGACGTAGCTCACCCGTCCGCCCTGGGCACGGCAAATGCCGTCGAGGGCGCCGATCTGGTAATGCAGGATGTCTTGCAGTTCCTGGGCGGTGTAGGCCATGGAACGTCGGCCGAACCCCACCAGATCCTGATAGGCCGGATGCGCACCGATCTGCACGCCGTGGCTCAGGGCCAGGCTGACGGTCTTGCGCATGATGCCCGGGTCGCCGGCGTGGAAACCGCAGGCAATGTTGGCGCAATCGATGAAGGGCATGACTTCCGCGTCCAGACCCATGGTCCAGCTGCCGAAGCTCTCGCCGATGTCACAGTTCAATAGCAGGCGGCTCACGGTGAACACTCCTGTAGCTGTTATCTTTTTATGCTGTAGGACAGTTGTCGCAGGTTATCAGTTACTGCGCGTCCAGTTGCTTGCCACGGGTTTCCGGCAGGCTCAACGCCGCGAGGATCACCACCCCGTAGGACACTGCCGCAAAGGCACCGATGCCTACGCTCAGCGGCACTTTCTGGCTGAGCAGCCCGATCAGCAGCGGGAACAATGCCGCCAGCGCCCGGCCGATGTTGTAACAGAAGCCCTGCCCCGAGCCGCGAATCCGGGTTGGAAACAGCTCGGTGAGAAACGCGCCCATGCCACTGAAAATCCCCGAGGCGAAGAAGCCCAGCGGGAAACCCAGCCACAGCATCACGCCGTTACTGACCGGCAATTGGGTGTAGAGCAGAACGATGGTGAACGAGCCGACCGCGAACAGGATGAAGTTCTTCTTGCGGCCCAACAAGTCGGTCAAATAGGCGCTGATCACATAACCGACGTAGGAACCGATGATCACCATCGCCAGATAACCGCCGGTGCCGAGTACGCTCAAGCCGCGTTCGTTCTTCAGAAAAGTCGGCAGCCAGGAGGTGATCGCGTAGTAACCGCCGAGGGCGCCGGTGGTCAGCAGCGAGGCGCGAATCGTGGTGAAGAGCATGCCGGGGGCGAAGATCTCGTAGAACTTCGACTGACTGTCCGGAGTTTGCTTGGCTTTGGCTTCGCGGTAGATCTCCGGATCTTTCACCAGACGGCGGACGAAAATCACGAATACCGCCGGCACGATGCCAAGGATGAACAGTGCGCGCCAGGCGTCTTCCGGTGGCAATACCGAGAACAGCAGCGCATAGAGAATCGCCGTCAGGCCCCAACCCAAGGCCCAGCCGGATTGCACCATGCCCACCGCTTTACCGCGGTCCTTGGCCCGGATCACTTCACCGATCAGCACGGCGCCGGCGGTCCATTCACCGCCGAAACCGAAGCCCATCAGGGTTCGGGCGATCAGCAGTTGTTCGTAGTTTTGGGCGAAGCCGCAAAGGAAAGTGAAGAAGGCGAACCACAGCACCGTCAATTGCAGGGTGCGCACGCGACCGATGCGGTCGGAGAGAATCCCCGCCACCCAACCGCCGATGGCCGAGGCGATCAAGGTGCTGGTGTGAATCAGGCCGGCTTCGCCGGTGGTGATGCCCCACATCGCGATCAGGGTCGGCACCACGAAGCTGAGCATCTGGGTGTCCATGCCGTCCAGACCGTAGCCGATCTTGCAGCTCCAGAAGGTCCGGCGCTCCTGCTGATTGATGTTGCGATACCAGTCGAACGGGCCGGGACGGGCCGCAGTCTTGGGGAGGTCGAGGGTGTCGGGCGCACTCATGGCATGTCTCCGCAGGCTTTTATTGGTCTTGTTCGAAGCTCCGACGACGCCTATCGTGGGAACCGGATGCGTCGATTCTTGGGTGCGTCACCCGGTCGCGTCCAACGAATAAAAACCCGCCCAAGACATAAGAAAAATTTGTTGCCATGAACCTGAAGTTTCTCGAAACCTTCGTCTGGGTCGCCCGGCTGAAAAGTTTTCGCCTGACCGCCGACAAGCTGTTCACCACCCAGGCCTCGATCTCCAGCCGGATCGCGGTGCTCGAAGGCGAGCTCGGGGTGAAGCTGTTTCTGCGTGATTCACGCGGCGTCAGCCTGACGCCCGAAGGTTTGAAAGTGCTGGACTATGCCGAGCAGATGCTCGACACGATGCAGGCGCTGAAGCAGTCGATCGAGACCCGTTCGAGCAAGGTCGGCCGGGTACGGATCGGGGTGATGGACACGGTGATCCACACCTGGCTCAGCCCGTTGGTGGCACAGATGACCGATCTGTACCCACGGGTAGAAATCGAGCTGGTGGCGGATACCTCGCTGAACCTCTGCGATCAGCTGCAAAAAGGCTTTCTCGATCTGATCCTGCAAACCGATCTGGTGCGCCAGGAAAGCGTGCGCAGCCTGGAGCTGGCCAGCCACCCCATCGGCTGGATCGTCGCCAGCAATTCGATCTACAACCGCGACTACCAAAGCCTCGCCGACCTGGCGCAGGAACGGATCATCACCTACTCGAAAAACTCCCGGCCGCACCAGGACATACTGGCGCTGATGCAGGCCCAGGGCGTGCTGGCGCCACGGTTGAACTGTGTGAATTCGGTGTCGGCGATCACCCGGCTGTTGCGCGACGGGTTCGGCATTGGCGCGTTGCCGCCAGTGTTGGTGGCCGAGGAGCTGGCGCGGGGCGAACTGACCCTGCTCGACATCGAACAGCGCCCGCCGAATCTGCAGGTGGTGGTGTCGTGGCGGGTCGGTGTGGAATGGGTCGAGGAGATCGTGACGCTGTGTCAGCAGGTGCTGGAGGGGTATGCGCGCAAGGTGGGCGAGAACTACGTCGTGCTCGCCCCTTGATCGTTCCCACGCTCTGCGTGGGAATGCAGCCCGGGACGCTCCGCGTCCCTCGCAAGCCCAGCGCGGAGTATCCGTTGAGGCTCAGAGCCCGCGCACATCCCGGTCTTCGATCGGCCGGCTCTGGCGCAGGCGCTTGCCGCCCAGCACCACCCAGTCGATCAGACGGAACAGGCATTCAAGACCGAACGACAACAGCAGCGCGCCGCTCATCCCCCAGATCATCGCTTCCGGCGTCAGCAGGATCTGGTAGCTGTAGCCATTCCAGGTTTCCTTGCGGATGTCCGGGTCGGCGGCCAGCACCACTTGCAGGAAGCGGATGTACCAAGGGCCCTGCATCGCCTGGAATTGCTTGTCCAGCGCCAGCTGACGGTTGAGCAAGGTGCTCAGGCTGTCGGCATCGCTGCGAAACACCGGGTCTTCGCTAGCACGGTAATGGGCGACCAGTGCCTGGATGTCACCCTTGAAAAACTGCTCGGCGGTGCCCTGGAAGCCGCGCAGACCGGTCTGCGCCTCGATCAGGTGCGCTTCGACCCGCTTGGCGTAATCGTTGATGAAGCCCGGCACCTGGACACCGATCAACAGGCCCGCCGCAAACAACACCAGCCGTAGATAACTGAGCAACATGGGGGTGCAATCCTTATTCGGTCGTGCCCTGGCTTACGCATTCGCCGCGTCGCCACAGGCTCCATTGGCCCGGTTCGTAGCGGGTCCAGGTTTCGTTTTCAGTCAAAGGTTCGGTGGCAATCACCGTCACCACGTCGTTGGGCGTGGTTTCGGCCTGGAAGTCGACAATCACATCGACGTCCTTGAGCCGTGCCGGACCAAACGGTGCGCGTCGGGTGATCTGCGCCAGTTTGGTCGAGCAATAGCAGAACAGCCAGTCGCCGTCGCTGAGCAGGCAGTTGAACACGCCTTTGCTGCGATATTCGGCGCAGGCCGCGACCAGATCCGGCAGCAGCACTTCTATATCGACCGGTTCCGGAAACGCTGCACGTACGCGGTTGAGCAAATCGCAGAACGCCGCTTCGCTGTCGGTATCGCCGACCGGGCGGTAGAAACTCTTGATCGGCGAGAAGTCGGCGAGCTGGCCGTTGTGCGCGAAGCACCAGTTGCGGCCCCACAGTTCGCGGACGAACGGGTGAGTGTTGGACAGGCAGACCTTGCCGACGTTGGCCTGACGGATATGACCGATGACCACTTCACTCTTGATCGGATAGCGCTGCACCAGATTCGCCACTTCCGATTCGCTGCTGGCCGCTGGGTCCTGGAACAGGCGCAGCCCACGACCTTCATAGAAACCGATCCCCCAGCCGTCGCGGTGCGGGCCGGTGCGACCACCGCGCTGCATCAGCCCGGTGAAGCTGAACACGATGTCGGTCGGCACGTTGGCACTCATGCCCAGTAATTCACACATGTGCGGACTCTCGTGATTACAGACGCGGCTCGACCCGCATGCGCTGCGGATTGTTCGGCACGGGTGGACGGCCATAACGATCATCGCCGGCGCCGCCGAACGGTTGATCGGCGTCCCGCTCGTCATCGGCCCGGGCCGCTGCGCGGGCGGCTTCAGCCTGTTCCTTGCGGGCCTTGGAGGCGCGCTCGATCGGCAGGCGGATCAGCACGAAAATCAGGTACAGGCCGAACGCGATCATGGCGTACATGAGCAATTCGGAAATCGCGCGCCAGGCGTTGTTGCCGACCTTGAACGCCAGATCCAGCGCGGTGATGGCGATGGCCGGGGCGAATTTTTCCTTCACCGGGTCAATGATGGTCGGGCTGAACAGCAACACCGCCATCAATATACGCAGCGGCTCACGCAGCCAGCGCCACATCCAGCGGGTCATGCGCATCCACACCAGCAGGCAGCCCACGGCGGCAAAGGCGTAAAGGCCCCAGGCGATCAGATAGTCGTTCTCGGTCATGGTGTCCATGGCAAGGCAGGCAAAGAGGCGCTTATAGTAACGACTTTTCGCACGTCAGGCTTGTCCCAATGCCAGTCGGTCAGCCCCGGACATTGTGGGAGCGATCTTGGTCCGGGCGGCGATCCGACGAAGAGGCCGTCAGATTCAACACTATTATTGATTGAGCCTGCGCTTTCGCGAGCAAGCTCGCTTGTATGTTTAGACTTGAAGGGGTGGGCGGGACTAAAAGCTCGATTCCGACTCTAGCCAGTACGGACCGTGGGAGACTTCTCGTCCCGCCCTTTCTACCTAAAGCGCCGA
>NZ_JAIHBA010000080.1:0-647 GCF_019718735.1 Pseudomonas sp. RIT778
CGATCCCGCTTGGCTCCACCACTACTGCTTCTGAAGTAAGAGCTTAGAAATGAGCATTCCATCGTTGTGATGGTGAATGTTGATTTCTAGTCTTTGACTAGTTCGTTCTTTAAAAATTTGGGTATGTGATAGAAAGATAGACTGAGATCCACTTTCACTGGTGGTGATCAGGCTAAGGTAAAATTTGTGAGTTCTCTTAGTTGAGAAATTCGAATTTTCGGCGAATGTCGTCTTCACAGTATAACCAGATTGCTTGGGGTTATATGGTCAAGTGAAGAAGCGCATACGGTGGATGCCTTGGCAGTCAGAGGCGATGAAAGACGTGGTAGCCTGCGAAAAGCTTCGGGGAGTCGGCAAACAGACTTTGATCCGGAGATGTCTGAATGGGGGAACCCAGCCATCATAAGATGGTTATCTTGTACTGAATACATAGGTGCAAGAGGCGAACCAGGGGAACTGAAACATCTAAGTACCCTGAGGAAAAGAAATCAACCGAGATTCCCTTAGTAGTGGCGAGCGAACGGGGACTAGCCCTTAAGTGGCTTTGAGATTAGCGGAACGCTCTGGAAAGTGCGGCCATAGTGGGTGATAGCCCTGTACGCGAAAATCTCTTAGTCATGAAATCGAGTAGGACGGAGCACGAGAAA
>NZ_JAIHBA010000081.1:0-516 GCF_019718735.1 Pseudomonas sp. RIT778
CGGTGATCGCGGTGAGCGGCAGGGCGGCGGCCTGCGCCCAGTCGAGGCGCGCGGGCTTGCGCCCGACGATGCGGGCATCGACGCAGTGGAACTGGGCGTTCGTCCCCGGCCGGGTGAGGTCGCCCGCGTAGAACACCGCGTCGCCCGCGGCGAAGCCCTGGACCTCCGCGCCGGCGGCGACGACGGTGCCGGCCGCGTCCCAGCCGAGCACCTTGGCGCCGCCGGCCTCCGGCTCGGCCCGCCGCCGGACCTTGGTGTCGACGGGGTTCACCGAGACCGCCTCGACCTTCACCAGCAGGTCCAGCGGGCCGGGCGCCGGCTGTGGCAGGTCGAGGTCGACCAGGGCTTCGGGATCGGTGATCGGCAGGGACTTGCGGTAGCCGACGGCGCGCATGGTGATCTCCTCGGGCTGTCGCCGCAGGAGATGCCGCCCGCCTTCACGGGCCGCAAGTACGCACATAAAACGCCGCTAGTGCCGGAAACGATACCGTCGGAGACGCCCATGCCCCGCACCCG